>CASBQB010000330.1 GCA_949127655.1 Chroococcales cyanobacterium PMM_0086
AATCTTATTATTTTTATGGATCTATCTTCTTTAGTCTCGGACATTGATAGACTGTTGGAAGCAACCGAGTTAGATTCTCAAAAAGTCTATCCTCTTTTAAAGCAAGTCCGTAGTTATCTTTTAACCTTGCAGTCTTCACCCAGAGAATTATCTTCTGCTGTTGAAGAGATCATTTTAGACTCTACTCAAAAAATCCACAAGCTGACTGATTTACTTGATTTTCCAGAACAGGGTTGGTCTTTAGCTTTGGACAACAGTACTAGTGATATACGATTATATCTTTTAGAAGAGGCGACCAGAAAAGCTTATTCTTTACAATCTACATCTAGAGACTCTCTAAATCAAGTGGAGAGTATCCTCAGTGATCTACAAGGGTTTAGCAGTCCAGAATTACCCCAGGAAACAGTTAAAACAGCTTTAGATCAGATTAAAAGAGTGATTATCTGCTGTTCAACCTGGCGACATGAAACAGTCTGTCTAGAAGTTGAAAAAATATTAAACATTCCTGATATCTTCTGGTTAAACCCACCTATTACTTTACTCTTATCACATCTAGAAAAACTGCAACCCGTTCCCACATTGGTTATTTGGACAGGAGAAACGATCACAGAGTTTGCCTTGGTCAACTTACCGCCGGAAAAAAAGATCCTTTCTAGTTGTTTTTGGCGTTTAGGATCTCTCAAATATGGACAAGAATCGATTTTACAAGATATCTTCTGTCATTTGATTTATCCAAAGTGGGAGTCTCAATTAGTAGCAACTCTACCTAGACTGCATTTTAACACTGCTAGAGTAGGTCAAGCTGATTCACAAACCAGGAGTATTTTACAAACTCAGTTAGAAAGTCATCCTCTAGGTTCTAGTTTGTTAAAGTCTACTGTGTTGATCCAAAATATTCTCAGATTCCAGGATCATTTTACTTCTCAATTACAGGGTCAAACTTGGGAAATTAAACGTTCTGATTATCATAGTCAGATTATTTCTGCTTATCTTGAATATCTGCAAGTGTCGATAGAAAATAGTTTAAAGATTTCTGCTGAAGATATTCAACAAGTTGTTTGGGGAGGAACTCTTTTAGAATCGATACATTTTTCTTATCTACCTTGGTCTAGTCAGACTTTTCCCAATGCTAAGTTCTTCTCTGGATTAGATCTAGTTTCTGGATTGACTACTGTTTTAAATTATCCCGCGCTGTTTGTCTGATGTTGAATTTACCTAATTGGATCACTCTCTCTCGTTTGCTGTCGGTTCCTCTTATTCTCTATCTATTGCAAGAGGCGACTAGTGAAAATCGCTGGTTATCTCTAGGCGTTTTTCTACTAGCTGCGTTGACAGACTGGGTAGATGGTTATTTAGCGCGTCGCTTAAATCAAGTCACAGAACTGGGTAAGTTTTTAGATCCTTTAGTAGATAAGGTCTTAGTTTTGTCCACCCTTTTAGCTTTGATTGAAATTGACTTAGTACCTGCTTGGGGAGTCTGTTTAATCTTAGTCAGGGAGTTAGCTATTGCCGGATGGCGTATTAATCCTAATTTAACTGGAGAGTCGAAGGTCATAGGTGCTAATCTTTGGGGAAAGCTAAAAACAGTCACTCAGATTATCGCCATTTCTCTGTTACTTCTCCCTTTAGCTTTCCCTTGGTCTACACTCGCCATAGTTGTGTTTTGGTTTTCTGTGGGACTAACTTTGATTTCCGGTTTGATTTATATCTTACCTACCACTAAGATAGTTGAAAGTCCGGTGCAAAAAAATTAAACCTTTCGCAGGATGTCGAGGGAACTAATCCCTATCTTTATTCTATCCATATCTAAGGATATTCTCCTTATTTAGTACTATTTATCTTTATGAAACTGCGTTGGGAAAAACTAGCCGCTTTTAGTCTGCTGTTAATAGTAGGAAGTATTTTGGTACTAACAATCTATTTAGTTCCACAAGCCCTTTCTACCCCCTCAGTAGACTTCTCTTCTGTCTCACTTTGTAGCGATTTCAATCAACTAGATAGCAGTAAGTTAGTATTAGGTCTAAATCAAAATAAACAAACAACTAGAACAAGTGCAGAAAACTGTTACTTACCTGAAGTTATTAAAGCAGAATTGACCTTAGATATCCTTAAAGAAGATGCTGAGATGGCACCCTTTCCAGAATTAAATGCTAATGCCCGTTTAGCTAAAGTACCCATTCTTATGTACCATGATATTCTAGCAGAAAAAGAAGTTTCTTTTGATGTTACCCCCGAAGAACTAACTAAACATTTTGAAAGCATTCAAAAAGCAGGCATGACCCCAGTAAGTTTAGAATTACTAGTCAAGCATCTTCGTACAGGTATACCTTTACCAGAAAGACCAGTTGTACTTAGCTTTGATGATGGCTATGGCGGACATTATAAATATGTTTACCCTCTACTCAAAGAGTATGGTTATCCAGCAGTTTTCTCCATCTACATCAACAAAATGCAGGGTAAAACAGCCCGTTCTAGTGTCACTTGGGAACAACTAAAAGAGATGATGGCAGATCCGCTAGTGACTATTTCTTGCCATTCGATATCTCATCCCCCTGACTTAACCCTTCTTTCAGACAGTCAATTAGAAGAGGAAATTTTAACCTCCAAAAAGATCCTAGAAAAAGAACTAGGGAAACCTATTCGCTACTTTACCTATCCTGCAGGAAAACTAGATGAGAGAGTAAAAGCCGTAGTTATTCAGGGTGGTTATGAAGCGGCCTTAGCGATGAATGATCAAAAAGAAGAATTTGCTGGACGGTCTCCCGATCTTTTAGAAATAGCCCGTTTTGGACAGTCTCGCATCAATGATGTTATCCCTTTAGCTTGGGGAGGTGTCCCAATGCCTAAAAATGATGGAGAGTTTAACTTCAACACTATACCTAGAAAAGAAGTCTATCAGATTGACAAGAAAACACTGATCTTAGGTATCGGAGGAAAACCTGTCACTATCCATGCTGATAGTCGCTATCAAGTCGCTAAAATTATCAAAGATACCGAGGCTATTGCTGCAGTTGATGGCGGTTTCTTTTCTCTAGAGTTTCTCAATTCTAATGAAATGAT
>CASBQB010000331.1 GCA_949127655.1 Chroococcales cyanobacterium PMM_0086
AATCCTAGGGCGAGATAGTGGTTGTTTGGTAGGACATCCCAGACGGTTCGACCGTTCAAAATGGTTTATTGGACAGATATAACGGGTCGTTATATTTGACTATTCAATAAGCAACTATGGTTTATATTATTAATGTTTAAATTCAGCATTTGATTGTTGAACTAAAATTTGACTAGATATCACTAGTTGCCAGGTTTGCACCATGATCTCGGCCTCTTGTTGCTTGAATAAAGCCCCTAGCTAAAGCTGGAAAAGTATCACAGAGACTGACTCCTAAGTTAGCTATGCCCGCATTAATGAAGCTTGCATGGAGGAGCCGACCAATTTGAAGACGGGTGCGGAACTCTCGATTCCAAATACTCGTGTATTGCCTCTTAAGATCTCTCTCACTGAGATTACCCTGTAAAAACCCCGTCACTAAGGGAATAGCCATTTCTGCTGATTGTAGTGCCATGGCCATTCCATCCCCACAAAAAGGCGTAATCATCCCGGCAGAATCCCCGATCATGCAGACATCTGCATCAAATTTGCCCTTTAAGGCAAAGGAGATCTGGCTAAGTCGGTGCTGTGATTTCCTAACACATTGCATTGAATGGAGGCGAGCAGCCAGTACAGGATTTTGCCAAAGAGGATCAGGAAGGGTGCTATTTTTACAATTGAGAATCTTCTCATGTGCTATCCAACAGAGATTAATCTCGCCTGTTTCAATTTGTGAGAGCCCACAGTAACCACCTGGAAAGGCGTGTAATTCAATCACGCCAGGGAGTGCAATTCCTGTATAGTGTCCTTTAAAAGCGACAAAGGGGTTATACTGCCCTGTAAAAGGACGACTTAGATCGAGGGTTGAGCGCTTTCCGTGACAGCCCAAGACCAGACGACTGCTGAAGTTACCCTGACTAGTATTGACCATAAAACCCTGTTGTAAGCCCCCTGAAACTGAGTTTACTTTTGTACCATCGAGACAATCTGCGCCTAGTTCTTGCGCTCTTTGAAAGAGGAGTAAATCCAGTTGATAACGGCTCAGTCCTAATCCTACTCCAGGTAATTCACTCTCTAAACTAGCCCCATTAGAAGTAGTTAAGTAGGTGCGGGTGATGGGATGCGCCCCTGCTTTACGTACTGCTTCAAGAATACCAAGTCGAGCGAATGAGGAGATAACTTCCACAGAGAGAAACTCGCCACAGAGCTTATGTACAGGATAGCGCTGCTGTTCTAATAATAATACCCGTTGTCCTTGTGAGCGCAATTGAATAGCTGAACTACAGCCGGCTAGTCCCCCACCCATGACAATAATATCGTAATCTTGCTTGTTCATACCGTCACCGTGGTCAATAGCCAGCGAAAGGGAAAGTACCAACGTAAAGAAAAGTTTTCTAATCCTGCTGCTTGAGCAATTTCCTCTAATTCCTCTTTTTTAAAACCTCGCAAGACTGATAGTGGTCCATCATTTTGCACCATTGGTGAAGCGGGTAGAAGATGAGTTAAAGCATAAATCCCGTAATAAGCTAGAGGATGACGATGTAAATCATTGATCACTATGCCACAACGGGAGACGCGCTGCATATCTTTGACAATAGCTGTCGCTTTAGTCTGGGCAAAGTGATGCAGGAACATCGCACCCATAGCAATATCAAAAGAATCATCCTCATAAGGAAGGGCTAAAGCGTCTGCCACTTCTAACTTAATCTTGGCATTGGCACTCTCTGAAAGTCTCCCTTTTAAAGCTGTCCTTGCATATTCTACTGTGACAGGGTTAGCATCTATGGCCACTATTTCCACATCCAAGGGAGGGGACTGCTGCCTAGACCAACGGACTATATATTCAGGAAAATCAGCAATACCAGTGCCCAAATCTAGAATACGGGTGGTCTGGCGAGAGCGTAGAAAGGGCGCGATTGCCGCCATAGTAGTACTATAACCACTGAGCCACTGATTAACTAGTCTGAGTTGTTCTAAAGCGCTGGTCAAGCGACTATCTGTGATGGAAAAATCATCCATCAATTCATCTTGGTCGGTGCGAATCTTAAAAGAGGGCATAAGTTAATCTTTAGTAACTAATAAGCGGGAACTTGTTGAAAGAGACAGCTTTCGATTGACAGTCCAGGACCAAAGGCCATGGCAATGCCATTCTGATAACCCAAACCTGTCTGATGCTTTAGTAATAGTCGTTTGAGAATAAATAAAATTGTCGCAGAACTCATATTGCCGTACTGCCGCAACACCTCATAAGAATCCCGAACTAAATCACTACTTAGATCTAAATCTGCCTGAATCTGATCCACAATTTGACGGCCGCCGGGATGGATTGCCCAAAAATCTAAGGACTCTTGCTCTATCTTGTGGCGTGCTAGAAATGCTGTGAGGTAATCTGGCAGGTTTTTAGCAATTACTTTGGGCACATTTGAAGAGAGTCCCATCACAAAGCCTGTATCGGAAATTGTCCAGCTAATCAGCTCTAATGTATCTTCTACTAAGGTACTGTATCCGTCTGTATAGGCCAATTTTCCCTGAGCTTCTTCTGGGGAAGCAGAAGAGAAAAGGGCTGCAGCAGCACCATCAGCAAAAAGAGCGTTAATCACTACGCTTTTCAGGGAATTTTCGGGCTGAAAGTGCAGCGAACACAACTCAACACAGACTATTAATACTAACGCCTGCTCATTACTCTGGCAGATAGAATGAGCCATCTTAAACCCATTAAAAGCGGCACTGCAGCCCATAAAGCCAATCAAGGTTCTATCTACATTTGGTGACAGGCCAAGACGCTTAATTAAGTGTATATCCAGTCCAGGGGCAGTAAATCCTGTGCAGCTTACCACAATTAAATGAGTGATTGCTGATACCTCTAAGTTTGCTTGTGCTATCGCCTCAAGAGCGGCACGTTCTGCAATTTCTAGGGCATTGTCTTGATAATGTTCATTGCGAAAGGCTGTGGTAGGGGCAGGTTTGAGCGACCAATTTTTCGGATAAAACTGGAATTGTTCTGGTTCTAGAAGAAAGTCCTCAATGCAACTATGTCGATACTCAATACCAGATCGAGCGTAAATTTCGGCAATTCGACTGCGGATCGGTGTTGATACTCCTTCAACCTGAGACATAAAATTTGCCACATCTGATTGAGAGGATTTAAACGCCGGGTTTGCTGTACCAATAGACTCTAAAACGGTGTACATGGTAAAAAGTTAGAAGATTTATTTATCTGTTCTGTTCAAGCCCTTTGATTAACTGCTCCACCAGCTAGATTCTTTATTCTTGATCTTATACAACATGAAGTTTTGTAAAGAAATTATATATTTCTATTTTTTGAGTATAACAGAACGATATCATAGAGCGTTTGTTAGTAGATACTTAAAGTGTCTAACTACGTTGTAAGATCAGATGCCAGTTATTTTAATAGCCCCATAGAACTGAGATTATTAAAGCAATTCCCATAATTAAGATGTTTAGAAGTTATAACTCTGCCAAGAAAAACATAGTAACCCTAATTCTCCCCTTTTTGCTGACACTTGGTCTTGTTGTTGCCTGTAATTCTGGCAGTCAAACTCCAACCAACACAGCTAGTAGTCCTAATAGTACTGCAACAGCACAGGCCAGTGTTGAAGGCATTCCTATTGGCGCAGCTATTGCGCAAACTAGCAATACAGCCTTAATAGGACAAGAACAAGTCATCGGCTTACAAATTGCCGAAAAGTTTTTTAATCAGCAAGGGGGAGTCAATGGAACTCCTATTAAGTTAATCCTACAAGACACAGCAGGGGATGAACAGGGGGCGATTAATGCCTTTAATACACTGATCAATCAAGATAAAGTGGTAGCTATTATTGGGCCTACTTCCTCTCAACAAGCTTTTGCAGCAGATCCGGTTGCTGAGCGAGCACAAGTACCTGTCTTAGCCCCTTCTAATACAGCCAAAGGGATTCCCCAGATCGGTAAATATATAAGTCGTGTTTCAGCACCTATAGCTATTGTGGCTCCTAATGCAGTTAGAGAAGCACTCAAACTCAATCCTAAGATTAAAAAAGTAGCTGTTTTTTATGCTCAGAATAATGCTTTTAGCAAGTCAGAAACTGAAATTTTTCAACAAACGGTCAAAGACCAAAAGCTAGATTTAGTTACAGTGCAAAAATTCCAAACTACCGACACTGATTTTCAAACTCAAGCCACTAATGCTATGAATTTGAAGCCTGATTTAATCATTATTTCTAGTTGGACATCCGATGGAGGGAATTTAGTCAAACAATTACGAGAATTAGGCTATCAAGGCTTAATTGTTGGTGGTAATGGCTTAAATACTTCCAATGTATTTCCTATTTGTCAAAAACTCTGTGATGGTATTATTATTGCTCAGGCTTACAGTCCAGCTTTAGATAATCCAATTAACAAATCATTTAGAGAAGCTTACATGACTAAGAATAAAAAAGAGCCACCACAATTCAGTGCTCAAGCTTTTGCAGGAGTTCAGGTTTTAGTCGAAGCCTTAAAATCTGTAGATAATCAAACTAAAATTAGCACTTTACCTCTGGATCAATTACGTAGTAAACTCAATGAAGAGATTGTCAAAGGAACCTATGAAACTCCTCTAGGAAAAATTGCTTTTGATCCAGAAGGAGAAGTAAAACAAGAACAATTCTTTGTTGCTCAAATCAAAATGGATGCAGATGGCAAAAAGGGAACATTTGCCTTTTTGAAGTAATATAAAAATCTCTTAACTATGGATTTTACCTTTTTTTTACAGCAATTTCTCAATGGCTTATCAATTGGCAGTGTCTATGCTATTTTTGCCCTAGGCTATACCTTAATCTTTTCCATTTTAGGTATTATTAACTTCGCTCATGGAGCCATTTTCACACTTGGTGCTTACTTTACCTATGCTTTAACTGGAGGTGTATTTGGCTTTAGTGGGTTGTTAGCAAATGCTAAATTACCGATGCAATTTCCCTTTATTATTGCCCTATTTCTCGGCAGTATCTTAGCTGGATTTGCTAGTCTATTAGTTGAAATTATTGCTTTTAGACCTTTGCGAAAAAGAAATGCTGACCCCCTATTAACCTTAGTCTCTAGCTTAGGAATTGCTGTAGTTATTGTAAATTTAATTCAACTATTATTTGGAGCAGACAATTATAATTTTGAAGCAAATATTTATGGTAATATTCAGGCATCAATTAACTTTGGAACTGTAGAAAGACCAGTAATGATTAGGACAGTTCAACTTATTATTTTTGCCGTTTCTAGCATAACTGTGATTGCCCTAACTTGGCTGATTAACTATACTAAAATTGGCAAAGCCTTACAAGCAGTTGCCGAAGATGCCACTACTGCTAGTTTGCTGGGCATTAATACAGAAAGATATATTATTTTGACCTTCTTTTTAAGTGGTTTTCTCGGTGGTATTGCGGGAACATTAGTCGGTTCAAGTGTCAGTATTGCCGGTCCCTATTTTGGTATTTCTTTTGGACTTAAAGGTTTAGCTGTGATAGTCTTAGGGGGATTAGGCAATATTCCTGGAGCCGTCTTAGGTGGTCTGATTATTGGCTTAGCAGAATCTTTTGTTCCTAGTGATCAATCAGGATATCGAGATGCGATCTCTTTTGCTATCTTATTCATTATGCTATTAGTCAGACCCCAAGGATTATTAGGTCGAGCGCGTATTACTAAAGTTTAAATAAAAGATAATGTTAGATTTTTTAAATACCTATGGTTTTTTATTTGTCTCCATGATTTTTGGGGCAATTCTCGGACTGTCTATCTATTTACCTCTAATGGCAGGTCAATTATCATTAGCTACTCCAGGTTTCTATGCTTTAGGGGGCTATTTAGCCGCTATTTTTTCAACACGAGTTTTTCAATTTACAGGCAGTTTATTTCCCCTACACTTTCTGTTATTAGAAATGTTATTAGCGGGATTAATTGCCGGAATATTGGCTATTATCTTAGGTATTCCTGTCCTTCGTTTGCGAGGTATTTATTTAGCTATTGCTACAATTGCTTTTGTAGAAATTATTCGAGTTTTGGCTCTAAATTTGGAAATTACTGGAGGGGCAATCGGTATATTTGGTATTCCGCAACCCTTTAATTCTCCCTTAGAATACCTCTGGATTGCCGTGCCATTATTAGTACTAAGTATGCTATTTATTTATCGCCTAGAAAAAATCAAAGCTGGACGCGCCTTAATTGCGATTAGAGAAGACGAATTAGCTGCAGATGCTATGGGTATTAATGCCACATATTACAAGGTTCTAGCCTTTACCTTAAGTGGTATTTTAGCGGCATTAGTGGGGGCAGTTAGCGCCCATTTTTTAAATACTTGGAATGCGCTTCAGGGGACTTTTGATGCGAGTGTTGTCTTTCTAGCTTTTGTCTTAATTGGAGGCTCTAGAACCTTTATTGGTCCTGTCGTCGGTGGAATGATTTTAACAGCTTTACCGGAAGCTTTAAGAGGTCTTGCTGGAACGACTGGGTTACCTGTTGGTTTAAGGAATTTTTTCAAAGATGGGCGCTTAATTATTTTTGGACTTTTAATTGTTTTAGGTAGTATTTTTTATCCTCAAGGGATCATTACGCCCAAGTTGCTAAAGTATTTGAAAAAGAGATAAAGTTAATGAATGAGCATCCTATTTTAGAAATTAAAGCAATTACTCGTAGATTTGGGGGACTAGTAGCGGTTAATCAAGTATCATTTAATGTGCAAGCAAACGAGATTTTTGGTGTAATAGGTCCTAATGGTGCTGGCAAAACGACCTTATTTAATATGATTACAGGTTTACTTCCGCCTTCTAGTGGTCAGTTTATTTATCTAGGTCAAGAAATTACTAAAGAAAAACCTTTTCAAATTGCCGCTAAAGGGATCGCGCGAACCTTCCAAAATCTGCGCCTATTTAAAAATTTATCTGTTCTAGAAAATGTGGAAATTGCTCATCATATACATAACAAAACTAGCTTTATTGAAGGTATTTTAAATCTTCCTGAAGCTAAAAAACAGGAAGAAGAAACCTATCATCAATCCCTTGAATTATTAGAGTTAGTGGGACTTACTAATCAGGTGGATCAGCAGGCTTCTAACTTAGCTTATGGAGATCAAAGACTCTTAGAAATTGCCCGCGCTTTAGCCTTAAAACCCCGCATTCTCTTATTAGATGAACCTGCTGCTGGAATGAACCCCAATGAAAAAGGAGAATTGAGTCAATTGATTCG
>CASBQB010000332.1 GCA_949127655.1 Chroococcales cyanobacterium PMM_0086
AACCAACGTTCTCCAATCAAGCCCCAAACTACATGGGCACCCGTTTCAGGACGCCAGGAAACCATTCCCTTTTGGAAATTTTGAAATCGTCCAATACCATCAAAGGTCGGAGTTTCATTTGATACTGGATGCCCAAGTGATCCTTGCAGTCCGCCGAGGGACAACCACTTCTCTTCTATTGCCCCAAACACTACGAACCCATCAACATTGGTTGGCATTTTAATCGCCTCCTAAATTATTCGGTTGACAGCCTTTACTTTAATTAGCCAATTGAGATTTCAATGGCTAAGAGGTAGTTAGAATTATTATCTCTATCAGTCTTTTAGGAAAATAGTATTAACTCAGCTATTGAATATAGTATAGATTCTACACTCTGGTTCTGTCAGTAGGTAAAAGGTAAGTAAAAAGTAAGATCTCAAGGTAGGATAAAAGAATGTCAACAAAAAAGCTCTGGCAAGTATGCTGGCAATACGATTAATCAATTGTATCTAAAACTTAGGTTGGCAATATCATTAAGTAAAGGCTTATATGACCTATGAAGAGGTTCTGTCCCTAATTGAACCAATTATTGCCCCTAAACAATTGAACAAGATTCAGCAGCTTGTTTTGTATCATTGTTGGCAAGGACTTACTTATCAAGAGATTGCTAATAATACTGACTATGATCTAGGTTATATCAAAGAGATAGGTTCAAAATTATGGCAAATGCTTTCAGAAGTCACAGGCGAAAGAATTACTAAACAGAATATTCAGGCAGGAATTAAGCATTATCTCAAACAAGAACAACCATCTCTTTCTGCCACTTCACAACATGACTGGGAAGATGTTATCGATACTGCCATATTTTACGGACGAGAACAGGAACTCACTACTCTAACTGAATGGACTACAGAACATAGATGTCGTTTAATAGCAATTACAGGAATAGGAGGAATTGGGAAAACTACCTTAACAGCTAAGCTAGCTGAAGAGATAGAAAAAGAATTTGACTATGTATTCTGGCGTTCCCTGCGAGATACACCATCTTTTAAGCAAATATTGACAAGCTTACTCCAATTTTTATCTAGAGAAAATAGTCCACTACCTGAGACAGAAAGTGCTCAGCTACTAGAGTTACAAAAATATCTACAATCAGTACGCTGTCTAATTATTTTAGATAACTTTGATGCTCTATTTGAAGCTAAACAACAAGAGAGAATCTATCAAAAAAGTTACGAGGGATATGGAGAACTACTGCGACGAGTGGGAGAGATACCTCATCAAAGTTGTTTACTGATTACCAGTCGAGAAACACCTACAGAAATTAGTCTACTGCAAGGAGATAATCTACCTGTTCGAGAATGGCGACTAACAGGCTTAGAAAGCAATGCCGCGCAACAACTTTTAGCAACCAAAGGAGTTTTAGAACCACCAGAAGTACTTGATAGTCTTATGCAAGCTTATCAAGGAAATCCTCTCGCTCTCAAAATGATCGCCTCATCGATTCAAAATTTATTTGCTGGAGATGTTCAAGCTTTTCTTCAAGAAAACGTACTACTGTTCAAAGGGATTCGTCATGTACTTAAATCCCAAATAGAGAGGCTATCAGATCTAGAAGAACAGATTATGTACTGGTTGGCAATTAATCGAGAAGCAGTGAGCCTGAGGGAACTACAAGAAGATATTTTTCCCTCTCCCTCGGTGGCAGTATTACTAGAAGCTTTAGAATCTCTACTTGAGCGTTCTCTCATAGAAAGAACAAAGGAGGGTTTTACCCAACAACCCGTTATTATGGAGTACATTAGTGAGCAGTTAATCACTCAAGTTACTGATGAACTGCTTAGTGCTTCTCCCGTCCTTTTAAACCGTTATGCCTTACTCAAGGCTACAGCTAAAGACTACATTAGCAGCAGTCAAATTCGTACTATTATTAAACCTCTGATCACTCAAGTAGTCTTTCACCTAGAGAGTAAACAGCTTGTAGGGGAACTTTTGCATCAATTTTTACGGCAAATACGCGGCAGAATTCCCTATATAGATGGCTATACTCTGGGTAACTTACTCAATCTCTCTAATTTCCTGGAACTTGACTTAACGGGATTTGACTTTTCTTATCTAGCAATTTGGCAAGCCGATTTAAGGAAAATAAAATTAGAACAAGTCAATTTTGCCTATGCCAACTTGAGTCGTTCTGTATTTGCCAAGACTTTTGGAGGAGTCTCCTGTGTTGTTTTTAGTCCTAATGGTAACCTGTTAGCAACCAGTGACACCAGTGGGGAAGTACAGATCTGGGAACTGACCAGTTTTCAACAGTTACATACTTTCAAAGCAGATCTAGTCTGGACTTGGGCAGTAGTTTTCAGTCAGGATGAGAAAATATTATTTACTGCAGGTGATGACTATGTAATCAAAATTTGGGACGTTCAAACAGGTAAATGTCTAGGAGGACTGGAAGGACATACCAATACTATCAATGGTCTTACTTTACATCCTCTAGGAAACCTGTTAGCTAGTTGTTCCCTGGATACAACGATTAGGCTTTGGTCGGTTAAAGATTTTGAGCAGGCTCCCCGAATTTTAGCAGGACATCAACGAAGGGTCTGGTCTGTGTCCTTTAGTCCCGACGGTTCTACTCTAGTTAGTGGTTCAGAAGATCTAAGTCTGAAATTGTGGAATGTTCAAACAGGAGAATGTCTGGAAACTTTAGAAGGACATAGCCATTGGATCAAGTCAGTTGCTTTTAGTCCAAATGGAAAAACTATTGCTAGTGGCAGTTTTGATGGTGTGATTAAATTATGGTCAGCAGGTAAATGTCTAAAGAGTTGGCAAGGACATCAAGCTACCATCACAACAGTCACCTACAGTCCAGATAGTCTATCTCTAGCTAGTTCTAGTTATGACGAAACAGTTAAGATCTGGGATATTGATTCTAGTCAGTGTGTCAGGACTTTAACTGAACATAGTAATCGAGTCTGGTCAGTTAGTTTTAGTCCAGATGGACGCTATCTTGCTAGTGGTGGTGATGACAATGCCACTCGTTTGTGGCACCTTAAAAGTGGAAACTGTGCCCAAACCTGGAAAGGACATACTAACAAGATTCTTTTTTTGGCACTCAATCTTCAAGGGAACCTTCTAGCAGTAGGACAGGAAGACCAGACAGTTAATCTCTGGAACCTTGAGGACGGAAAAATTACCAAGGTACTGCGAGGACATAAAAACCGTATTTGGTCGGTTGCTTTTTCATTCCAGAATAGTTCTCTTCTAGCTAGTGGCAGTGCGGATCGCACTATCAAACTATGGGAAACTGAGACGGGAGAATGCTTACAAACTCTCCATGGTCATCAAAGTTGGGTTTGGTCAGTTATTTTCAGTCTCGATGGTTGCCAGTTAATTAGTTCTAGCTATGACCACAGCATAAAAGTTTGGTTGGTTGAAAGTGGCGAATGTCTTAAAACAATGCAGGGTCATACTGGACCTGTAGTTTCTCTGAGTATTAGTCCAGATGGTTGCTATGTTGCTAGTGGCAGTTTTGATAGCACGGTCAAACTCTGGGATCTGCGAACGGGTCAATGTATTAAGACATTTACTGGTCACCAAAAAAGTGTTTGGCCTGTTGTTTTTAGTCCTGATGGCAGGTCTCTTGCTAGTGGGAGTTATGACCAAACTATTAAGCTTTGGGAAATAGCCTCAGGTAATTGTTTACAGACTTTGAGCGGACATTCTGCATCTGTTATGTCCCTTGCTTTTTATGACGGACACTTAATAAGTGGCAGTTTCGATCACACGATCAAGGTCTGGGATATCAAGAGGGGAGATTGTCTGCGTACACTTTTTGGACATACTGGGTTAGTCTCTGCTTTGATCAGCAACTTGGATAAATCTCTCATCAGTGGGAGTTTTGATGAAACTATTCGGCTTTGGGATCTTCAAACTGGTCAATGCTTGTCTAACTTGCGTACTCCCCGTCCCTATGATGGTCTGAATATTACAGGTGTAAAAGGTTTAACTGAGAATCAAAGGCTAACACTGAAAGCTTTAGGGGCATTTGATGGGGTTCTGTTGCAAAAAGAGTGAATGGAAGCGTAATAGATTAGGCTCTTTATGGGTTTCAGGGATCTGAAATAGGATGGTATATAAAGGGCTATAATCTTTATACTGAGAGAGTTACATAGAATTTTCTCAACTATTTACCCCATGATAAATCTCTTAAACCTGATTGACTCTAACAAGTGTTTTGAATTAGTCCGTTTGATGAGATGGGGAGAAACAGTAACTTGTCTCTTATGTGGTTGTACTCATGTTATTAAACAAGGCTTTGATGAATCTCAACCAGAGCGTCAAAGGTACAAGTGTAAACATTGCCAGTTTCCTTTTGATGATCTAACAGGAACAATCTTCGCCGGTCACCATCAGCCTTTGGTCGTATGGATTCTAGCTCTTTATCTTATGGGATTAAACCTCTCGAATAATCAAATTGCTCAGCGAATGTGCTCTTAATAAAGATGATACACACCAAATGGCAACTCAATTACGTTCAGGCATCGTGGAGAACAAACTAGAAGTCATCTTAGAGAAAGAAGTCGAAATGGATGAAGCATACGTAGTAGCTGGATTTAAAGGACAACCATTTAAAGTAGCCCAAAAAGGAAGAAAAGGACGTAGCCGAAGACTTAAAGGAAATCCAGGACGAGGAACATTAGAAAAGGAAAAACCACCTATTTTTGGCATGATACAGAGAGGGGGAGAAGTTGTTATCAAAATGCTGGAAAATGTCCGACAAGCGACCATCAAACCAATAATCGAACAGACAATTGCTTTTGGTACTCAGGTCTATACGGACGAATATAGTATATATAGTCGCTTGCCTCAATGGGGCTATCAACATAGAAGTGTATGCCATGGTCAAGGAGAATATGCCAGAGATGTAACTCTGCCTAAGGCAGTAGATGGAGATGGTTTTTATGTAGACGCGAAGCGGCTTCTCTTTGAGTAGTTCACGTCAATACTATGGAAGGATTTTGGTCATTATTGCGCTCTTGGTTAAGACCTCACCGAGGGATTTCTCAGGATAAACTTCCCCTTTATCTAGGTTTTTTTGAAGAAAGTTCATAATATCAGAAAAAGGGGTAAAGCCCTTTTGCCATCTTTACTTGTTGACGTAGCTTGCCCGCCGAAGGCGGTAGTCAGCCCGTAGGGTGTGCCTTTTAGCTTAGATCCCTGAAACCCATAAAGAGCCTTAATCTTTATTTTCTAAGACTTTTGCCAGAATTTGAGTTACCCAAGAAGTCACATCCAAATCTTGTTCAGTGGCTCGGTTTTCCATCTTCTCCCGCCACTCAATAGGAAGTTGTAAAGTTAACGTGAACTCTTCTTTCTTCAAAGATACCGTTATTGGAGTCAAGATATTTTTACTCCCATTCCTCTCAGTCCAAAGTTCACATTCATTAGCTCTCTCTTCACCATTCTTCTCTATAAAATTCAACTTTCCCAACTTATCACAATAAAAGCCGTGTGGGTCTTCTTTAATTAACTCACTACTAGAATACATACAATCCCAACAAGTTTTAATATTTACTTTATCTAGATTATCACTTACTATCTCACAGTCTTTGACAATACTACTATTTTTGGTTTTTTGTTCCTCTGCACCCTGCTCCCGTAGTTCCCGTAAGGCTAGACTCTGCCCATACAGTCTTTCTTTAACTTGTTGTTTGTAATCTTTCACGACCTGAGCAACGTGAGAGGAAGTTACCTTACCCGCTGGCGCACTTTCTACTGCCAGATTCCAAACTTCTAACTGGTTCTTCTCAGGAGCTAAAGAAGTTAGAGGTCTACAAATGCGTTCAGAATTTGGTACTATTTGTATACCGTGGTATACAAAATTTTCTACCAAAGAAGCAGCAGCAATTAAATGATATGAGGAGCCACGAGAAATTTCCCAACGATTAATGCAATAATCCTCAAAAGTCGCGTAATTGGCTCTGTATAAGCGTTTATCCCGAATCTCACGTAAAGATAGTCCAATTTCCAGGAAAGCTCTTAAGCTTTTTTCCACTTTAGATTCTAAATTTATCAGTTCAAGAGTTTCAGTTTCATCAAGGGAATTCGAGTCATTTGATAAGGTTTCAGGACTATAATTTAGATCGACACTGGTAGTGGTAGCAACTGCCATTCTATATTTGGTAATGTTTTAGATCTGTTGATTATCTTCTAAACTGCCATCCTAAACTCAAAACGATTAATAAACAGACCGATTACAATATCATGCATTTCTTCACTTCTGGAAAAACAGATGGTTTTGCGGGCTAAACGTTTAATTCTGGTTCGTAATCTCAGATGTTTACGCTCGATTCTTTGAGTCTTACGCTTACCGATTTCATGTTGTTCTTCTCGCGCAAGAAGACGCTTTGCGTCTACAGGGAGATTTCTTTTATATGCACCCCACCCATCTGTACAATATTTTCTAATTCCAAAAGGGTTGAGTAATTCTTTTAGTTTAAGAAAAACTTCATCTGTCCTGCTGCCGAATACATAGGCTAACACTTGTCCACTTAATCGGTCAATAGCATGCCAAAGCCAACGTTGATTGTGTTTATGAACCACGTAACTCCACATCAGCCTGCGGCAGCGCTACGCGTACATCCAGTTCTGACTCTTCAAGAAACCCTTTCTCAATCTCTTGGGCACAGATTAAATCTACCTCAATAATCTCTGGATTCAGAGTCTCCAAGAGTTTTTGGTTGACTTGAATTAGCTTTGGACTTTTTTTTTAATTCTTGGATGACCGTGGTAGGACTCACTTTAAGTACCCGAGAGATATCTCTAATTCCACTTCCATTAAGAGTCATTTCAGTAATTTGTTCTTTCACTTGAGGAGAGCGCCCAGGATAAGATTGCTCCAAAATAAAAGTTCGGTAAGGACATTCATCGTTTCGGCAGAGATAACGTTGTTTATGTTC
>CASBQB010000333.1 GCA_949127655.1 Chroococcales cyanobacterium PMM_0086
AAATAGCGAAATAACTCCCCAAAACCTGATAAAGTCTTCTCTAAGAAGCCCTCTAAAACATCGTAAGTGGTGTCCCTTGGAGCAATTCCTGTTCCGCCATTAAAAATCAATACAGCGACTTCCACTGGACATAATTTCAGTAATACTTCTTCAATCTGACTTGCTTCATCAGGGATAATTCTATAGTATAGCACCTGATGCCCTACATTTCTTAAAGCCTCTTGTATGTAATGTCCACTATGATCATTCCCTCTAGTCCTTGTATCGCTGACTGTAATCACTCCACAAGTAATAGAAGGACTATTTCTATCTTGATGGGGTTGACTAGCTTGTTGCATTGCGCTTAACAAATACTAAATTTATATACTAACTATACCACGATAGCAGCCCCCAAAGATTTGCTATAATGCCTATTATAAGTAACTTAAAAGGAGATAATCAGCGTGATTACTATTCGAGGTTCCCAAGAGAGAGGAAAAGCTCATTTTGATTGGTTAGATAGTCGTCATACTTTTTCTTTTGGCAATTATTATGACGAAAAACATCTAGGTTTTAGCACCTTGCGAGTGATCAATGAAGATCGAGTTAAACCTGGAACAGGTTTTGGCACGCATGGACATCGTGATATGGAAATTGTAACATATGTATTAGATGGTGCGGTTGAACATCAAGATAGTTTAGGTAATCATACGATTATTAAACGGGGAGAAATTCAGCGTATGACTGCAGGAACGGGTATTTCACATAGTGAATTTAATCCCTCTTTAGAAGAGTCTGTTCACTTCTTGCAGATTTGGATTTTACCACAAGAAAAAGGTTTAACCCCAAGTTACGAGCAGCAAAGTATTGATTTGGATAAAGTTAAAAATAATTTACATTTATTAATATCGCCTGATCAAAAAGATGGCTCACTGCTTATTCATCAAGATATGAATCTCTATGTTAGTCAATTGTCTGCTCAACAAGAAATTTATTACCCAATAAAACCCCAGAGAAATATCTGGTTACAAGTGACTAGCGGTCATTTAACAGTTAATGATTTCCCATTAGAAACAGGAGATGGTGCAGCTATTACTCAAGAAACAGATTTGCTGATTAAAGCTGACCAACCAACAGAAATTTTACTATTTGATTTGGGCTAATTTAAGATAGAATAAAAATAATAAGGAATTGAGTAACTAAGATTCAATGCAGAAACTATACGAAGGAAAGGCTAAAATTCTCTATCAAACTGATGATCCAGAAATTTTATTAACTCATTTCAAGGATGATGCTACCGCATTTAATGCACAAAAAAAGGGACAAATAGAAGGAAAGGGGTCAGTCAATTGCACAATAACCGCCGCAATCTATAAATGGTTAGAAAATAAAGGAATTAAAACACATTTTATAGACCAAATTGCCAGTAATCAAATGACTGTAAAAGCCGTTAAAATAATCCCGTTAGAAGTAGTAGTGAGGAACATTGCCGCTGGAAGTCTTTGTAAACAGACAGGTCTAGAAGAAGGCTGGGAACTACCCTATCCATTAGTAGAATTTTATTTAAAAAACGATGCACTAGGAGATCCTTTATTGACCCAAGAGCGTCTAGAAATTTTAAATGTAGCCACTAAAGAGCAAATAGAAGAACTGATTAAAACAGCTAAAAAAGTCAATCAACTATTACAAGAATTCTTGACAGCTTGCCAGATAACACTAGTAGACTTTAAACTAGAATTTGGACTAGACAAAGCGCAAAAAATACTCCTAGCTGATGAAATAAGTCCAGATACCTGTCGCCTCTGGGATCAGAAAGAAAATGATCCAGAAAGTAGAGTACTTGATAAAGACCGCTTCAGAAAAGACTTGGGAAAAGTAGAGTCAGCCTATAAAGAAGTACAGACACGTGTACTAAAGCAAATTGCCAGCTTAATCAGCTAAAGCGGAACATTGCTAAAAGAGTTAAGTCAGTCTTTAATATAAAATACCCAATCAATCACCAGTATACAAAGGGTAGTTCAATCAATAGTAATATTTATAAAATCATTATGACTGAATTGGGTAGGTGGAAGTGCTAAATCAAAGGCGCACCTTGCGGTTGTCTCATCTTGTTGTTCTAACACTGAGTGCAGTGACAACATTAAATCTTTTAGGTCCAGTAAAGGCTGCTCAAGAAAGTGAGGAATCCTCAGTAGTCCCGACAGTTTTACTATCTCCCCAAGAGAGAGAGAAACAAAGACTTTTCGTAGAACAGGGGGAAATATTCGCGCAGAAAGAACCTGCCCCGTCAAATGAGCAGAATAAACCAGCACCAACCCCCTCAGAAGGGCAACCAGCACCAGCACCAACCCCCTCAGAAGGGCAACCAGCACCAGCACCAACCCCCTCACCTGAGGTCATCCCTAAAGGAAGTACCCCAACAAGTGAAAGCCGTGTTTTAGTAGTTGAAGTAGTTGTTTCTGGAGTTGAAGGCGCACTAAAAGACCTTGTTTATCAGACTATTCGGACAGTTCCAGGACGGACAACTACTCGGAGTCAACTACAGCAAGATGTCAATGCTATTTATAGTACTGGCTTTTTTGGCAACATTAAGATTACACCTTTTGATACACCATTAGGGGTGAGAATTGTTTTTGATGTGCAGCCAAACCCTACTCTAAAAGAAGTCAAGGTAGCGGTAGTACCAGAAGGTGCCAGAAAAGAAATATTGCCACCAAATTTAGTCACTGAAATATTTAGCCCAGAATATGGCAAGATTTTGAATTGGAAAGACCTACAAGAGGGAATTAAAAAACTCAATGAATGGTATTCCAAAAACGGCTATGAATTAGCGCAAGTGATAGATGCTCCCAAAGTGTCAGAAGATGGAGTAGTCACATTAGTAATCAGTGAAGGATTAATTGAAGACATACAAGTTAAATTCTTCAACACTTCAGAAGAACCCGTTGAAGGGAAAACTAGAGATTTCATAGTCACAAGAGAGATTGAATTAAAACCTGGTGATATTTTCAATCGGAACACAGCCCAAAAAGACTTACAGAGAGTCTATGGATTAGGATTATTTGAAGATGTCAAACTATCATTTAATCCAGGTACAGATCCTCGCAAAGTGATCATTGATGTCAATATAGTAGAGGGCAAAGCTGGCTCATTAGGAGCAGGAGCCGGATACAGCAGTGATTCAGGGCTTTTTGGTACAATCAGCTATCAGGATCAAAATGTTGGCGGCAATAACCAAACCTTCGGTCTGGAATTTCAGGGGAGTTTCCGACAACTACTTTTTAATGCTAGCTTTAGCGATCCTTGGATAGCAACTGAACCTAATCGTCTTTCCTATACAGTTAACCTCTTCCGTAGTTCCTCTATTTCATTAGTCTTTACTGGGGATAATTCATCAATTAGAACACAAGACAATATCAGCGATCCTCGAATTATTCGGACAGGTTTCGGTCTTACCTTCGGTATTCCTGTGGCTGAGAATGTATATACTAAGCCCAGCTGGCGACTTTCAACGGGCTTTATTTACCAAAATGTTCAAATACAAGATAGCGATGGAAATATTTCACCCTTCTCATTACCTCTCAATGGCTACCCCTCACAACCATTATCGGCTAGTCCTTCAGGTACAGATAATCTATTAGTTCTGAGTTTTAGCGCTTCACAAGATTCAAGAAATAATCCATTACAACCAACAAGCGGTTCTTCTTTGCGATTAGCCTTAGATCAGTCAGTTCCTATTAGTGCAAATGTTTTTTTTACTCGTCTTAGAGCTAATTACAGTTACTATATCCCTCTAAAAATCATAGACTTTGAGTTTAGCCAAGGACCGCAAGCACTAGCCTTTAACATACAAGGAGGAGCAGTACTAGGTGACTTTCCACCATATGAAGCCTTTGTGATCGGTGGTTCTAGTTCTGTACGTGGCTATGCTGATGGAGAACTTGGCAGTGGTCGCTATTATTTTCAAGCAACAGCTGAATATCGTTTTCCCATCTATGCCGTGGTCGGAGGGGCTATTTTCTTTGACTATGGATCTACCTTGGGTTCGGGCAATCAAGTACCAGGTTTCCCAGCAATAATCAGAGGACTACCTGGTTCAGGTTATGGTTATGGTATTGGGGTTCGCATTCAATCTCCAGTCGGGGCGATTAGAATTGACTATGGCATACCAGAACAAGGTAATGGTCGCATTCAATTTGGTATTGGAGAAAGATTCTAAATGCAAAAAACTCTTAAAGATTCCTTTAAACTCTCAGGAGTTGGTCTTCATTCAGGTCAAAAGGTAAAAGTAGAGGTATGTCCTTGCGCAATCAACTCTGGTCGCTATTTCGTCAGAGTCGATTTACCAAATGAGCCGATTATTCCAGCGACACTTAGTGCGCTCCATCAAACGGTTCTATCTACAGAATTAATCCAAGAAGGCGCGAAAGTAAGAACCGTAGAGCACCTATTAGCTGCTTTAATTGGCTGTGGAGTAGATAATGCCCGCATTGCAATTGATGCACCAGAAATACCCCTTTTAGACGGTTCAGCCCAACTCTGGGTCAAAAGCATTCTAGAAGTTGGTCTAGAGGAACAGATAGGGAAAGACACAGAAGAAATACTCGTAACTGAACCAATTTGGGTCAGAAATGGTGAAGCTTTTGTGGCAGCCTTACCTAGTATCGAGGAAACCCGCTTTACTTATGGGATTGATTTTCCCTATCCAGCTATCGGTAATCAATGGTACAGTTGGAGTGCAAAGCAAGAAAGTTTTAGTCAAGCTATTGCACCAGCGAGAACTTTTGGCTTCGCTGATCAGATAGAACAACTCAGAGAGGCAGGTTTAATCAAAGGAGGAACCCTAGAAAATGCCCTAGTTTGTGACCAGCAAAAGTGGCTCAATCCCCCTCTACGTTTTATTAATGAACCTGTACGCCATAAACTGCTAGATTTAATGGGAGATTTTAGTCTTTTAGGGAAATGGCCCAGAGCGCATATCATAGCGTATAAAGCTAGTCATCAATTACACTTTGAACTAGCTAAGCAAATTTTCAAGTTACAGCAAGCGTCCCTCAAAAGGATATAATCATCAAAACTTCTTAGTGAGGCTTGTTAAAACATTCCCATGCCGACCGTTAATGATCACCAAAACTCTCATCTTGGCAACATTGAGACCTCAACCCTAGAAGTTGCAACCCCCCAAGTTCCAGAGATTAAACTCCCTTTAGATATCAAGACAATTCGTGAACTGTTACCCCATCGTTATCCCTTTGCACTAATAGATCGGATCATTGACTATGTTCCCGGCAAAAAGGCTGTAGGAATTAAAAATGTGACGATTAATGAACCCTTTTTTGCTGGGCATATTCCTCCCTACCCAATCATGCCAGGTGTTTTGATTGTTGAGTCAATGGCTCAAGTCGCTGGAATTGTCTTAACCTTATTACCAGGAATGCGGGGTGAATTCTTTGCCTTTGCCGGAATTGATAAGGTTCGCTTCCGTCGTCCGGTTACTCCTGGTGATCAATTAGTGATTACAGTTGAATTGCTCTCTTTTAAACTCAGTCGCATTGCTAAAATACAAGGAAAAGGGACAGTCGATGGACTCCTAGCAGTGGAAGGCGAAATGTTGTTTTCTCGATTTGAGTATTGATAGTCACTTACTTGACGATAAGATAACGGATGATGTTGACTAATCTAAGCACCGAAGAATCTCCTAAAATACCTTTGATTCATCCTACGGCAGTGATTCATCCTGATGCTGAACTTCACCCTACTGTTCA
>CASBQB010000334.1 GCA_949127655.1 Chroococcales cyanobacterium PMM_0086
ACATCACCATAACTCATTCTCTCTCTTGTGGTTCCTTCTGGACTGATAGTTAAACCATTTAAAATGCTATAACCTAATTCTTCTAGATAGGCAAGAGTAGCGGATTCTATATGACTTTCATTCATTTCATTTTTTGTGGCAATTCTGATTTTTGTTCCCCGAGTGCTATATCTTTGCCACTAACAATTGAATAAAGCACATCTGGATCTAAATCTGCTCCATTATCCCAATATATAGTGCCCCAGTCAGGATTTACTTTAACTGTTCTAAAGTAATCTAGATTTTCCAAAGGAGCAAAAATACCATCAAAGGTAATTAATTGACCAATATCTACTGTCCCTTCTACTCCATCCTCAAACTTGAGATAAAGATTGTAATTAGTTTGGGGTTCTACTTGAATAATGTCTTTGAGCATAGTTTATTCTAATGGAATGATTGATTTAAGAGGTTTCTCTGATTTAGCTAATTCCCAATTTTCTAGAAGTTCTGCTTGATGAAGTGCTGCCCATTCAATAACTAACCCCTGAAGGCGAGGTGATAGTCTTCCTTCTAAAACAGATAAGTTTTGTAGAGAAATCAGTGCTTTTTGTTGGTTGTATCGGACATGAAAATGAGGAGGTGGATGATCTCTATAATACATGGTGATAATGATTCCTAAAAATCTACTAATTTCTGGCATTAAACTATCTCCTCTACTATTTTCTCTGCTTCTTGTAGTCGGATTTCTCCTGACATTAGTTTGGGGAGGAGGAGATCTCTTGTTTTGGTGAGAGTTCGATTCTCTAAATTGTTTGTCAATATTTTAGAGAATAACGGAGATATAAGATCATTTGCTGCTGCTAATACTAAATCAGATGGAATAACTGTCTCTGCTTCTGTTAAATGATGGCGCTGAATATGTCCCATTGTTGTTGCTTTTGAAGCCGCAATAGCTTGAAAATTCGTCATGTGTTCCGATATCCAGTAAAAGAAAAACCATTTTGGATATTGAGACGAAGTAACCTTGAAGAGATGTTGATTAAGTGCCCCACGTCCACCCGTCCACATCTGATGTGTTAAACTACCAGACCATGAAAATAAAATGTCTCCATCTTCTATGACATATTGAGGTGGTATAACTATAGATGCAAAATCACTTTTTGCTGTTATCCCTGAACGCAATTCTGCAATCTTGATTACTCTAAGAAAATCTAAGCCATTAGGGGGAAATTTTTGTAAAGCTAGACCATTTAAGAAGTTAGCGATTTGATCTAGAGGTTTAATTCTCCACCCCATAGGCTTATCATCATCATCTAAAACATCAGGAAAGAGTGACCAAAGTTCAGGTTCTAGATAAGGTGGAAGTCCTTCAGCTTTTGCTCTTGTAGGTCCAAAATCAACAAACCAATCTTTAAAGAACAACCTAGCCATTGATTCTAGCGTCTCGTTCATTTGGCGGTTGAGTTCTATTTTGTCGTCTAGTGCGCCAAGAATAGAAGCTGCAAACTCCTCTTGTACTGATGAAAGTATAGGGAAAGCAACATTTGCTAACTGCCCCGCAGAGACATTAGGAAATGTTGAACCAGTTGCAGATTGCAGCAATTGAGGCAAGCTAAACTCCACTACAGCTCGAACAAACGGTTGTAGTTTGCTATCTCGTTTATGTCGAATAGCAGCAATACCTCGTCCGATTGCATAAACCCGATCTGCCCAATTCATACGCCCAGTGGTGGAGCCACGTACACAAAATAAGAGATCCCCTGGGTCTGATAGTTTTTTAGGATCTACAGTAAACTGGTTTGCGATTGGATGGTGAGAACCAAACTCAGTTGGACCATTCAGCAAAGGGAATCCGACCCCATTGTTATTACAGGTTTCACCTGCAGGTGACTGCCCCATCACAATTATTGCAACAGCTCCTAGTGTACAATCACGCCACTCACCCATTAATGTTCACCCCTTTTAATTTCCTAAACATCGTACCCCAAACTATTAAAGAAACGAATAATCTTAGGACGTTCTTCTACATCGGGAAAATGACAAGATACAGCATCTTTAACCTCTTGTTTTAGTGTTAAAAGATCATCAGCTTGAGAGAATATAGACTCCTGCATAGCCTGTGCTGTATAACCGCCTTCTGGATCTGATTCAACAAGAAAGATAATTTCATTCATTTTTCAAGCTCCTCTAGAGCTTTAACAATACAAATTTTTAAAACTGGCAAGTAATTATCTACTACATTCCAAACTATATCAAGATCTATTCCCCCTAAATAATTGTGAACCAAAATATTTCTAAATCCTGCAATCTCACGCCAATCAATTTCGATAATTTCTGCTTTTAAACTCTCAGATAGTCTTTGAGTAGATTCTGCTAAAGTTTGTAGCCTCCTTATAATGGCATCTTGTACCATTATATTTATAAGAAAATCAGCTTTTCCACTACGAGAATATATTTCAATTCTATCTATACATTCCAAAATATATTTAAGATAAACCACATCTTCTATCACAAAGAAATAGCCTCATTTAAGATACGCTCTTTGATAAAATGATGTAACCCTTTCTCTGTTACGATATCTACCTTACGACCTAAAAAATCCTCTAAATCGGCTAATAAACCACCAGGAAACCAAGGAGTTATTCTCTCTAAATCATAATCAACTAAAAAATCAATATCACTTTCTAGGGTCTCTTCTCCTCTAGCTACAGAACCAAAAACACGTACATTATATGCTCCATGTGCTGCAGCTATTTTTAAAATCTCTTCTCTCTTTTCTACTAACTTATCTTTTAAGCTCATCTTTCCTCCAATGGTTCAAGACCTATCTTTGCTAGTTGTTTTTTAATCTCACTCTCTAACTTGGCAGATTCCAGAAACTGTTCTTCTAGTGTTCCCTTTAATAAAGTAAACCTCTCTACAAAAGGCACATCATCATCTTCTATATCTGCTGCCCCTACATAGCGTCCTGGAGTTAAAACATAGTTATGTCCTTTTATCTCTTCTAACTTTGCACTCTTACAAAACCCAGCGATATCTTCATAAGTCCCTGCATCTTTCCCACCACTTTCACTACTCTTAACTAAGGCAGCTCTAATTGCTTGAAAAAACCCAACTTCTTCTCTAATTTCTCTAGCAGCATCACTAGCAGAAGCTAAAGCAAAGGCTTTTGAAAGGTTTAAAAGGGGTAAAGCAGAGATAAAGATTCTTTGTAATGTTTATTTACAACGTGTCCCATTTTGCGCATATCTCGGCAGGCATCCGTTAAGCAAAGATTCATACATTTGACTAATATCATAGACATCTATATAGTCACCAAAAACAGCAGGAGTATTTACATCATCTTGTTCTATAGGAGTACCTGTAAAACCAATAAAGGAGGCATTAGGGACTGCATCTCTAAGATATTTAGCGAAACCATAAGTAATCTCTCCTGTCTTACGCTCTACCTTTGCCTTAAAACCATATTGGCTTCTGTGTGCTTCATCTGCTATGACTATGACATTACGTCTATTGGTTAA
Organism: Chroococcales cyanobacterium PMM_0086; assembly: GCA_949127655.1. Taxonomy (GTDB): domain Bacteria; phylum Cyanobacteriota; class Cyanobacteriia; order Cyanobacteriales; family Microcystaceae; genus CAISPN01. The sequence goes on from CASBQB010000334.1 coordinate 3,501, forward strand.
TATTGGGTAATCTCTTTCTCCTGTTTCTGGAGCAAATTTCTG
>CASBQB010000335.1 GCA_949127655.1 Chroococcales cyanobacterium PMM_0086
GAATTATTAATATTTTTTAAGGTTTTGGTATTGCTTTTTTAGTAAAAATGTCTGCTAACAACCTGACCGATTTGTTAATAAATGTATATGTTTGTCTATTTAATTGACAACTAGAAGAAACTCTTTTTCTCTGGCCAAGAAAGCTTTTGTCCCTTCCATGTCCCGCGTTTTACACTGTGCTCCGCACAGAAAAAACAGACGGACATCCACCAAATTACCATCTTGGTCAATTCCTCGATAGAGATAACATCACTCCCCTTGGACTCGGACATAGGTCTTCCAAATCTTCCCAATCTTCCCAATTTTGCCTTGAGGCTTGGAGCGGATTTGTTCGGTGAATAAAGGAAGAAAGCGTTCTTGCCAATCTCTGACTGTCTCATGGGTGAACTCAAATCCCCGAAATAGAAAATATTCGGCAACATCCCGATAGCTAAGCTTGTAGCGGACTCGGCATAGAAGAACCTCAAAGACTATATCTGTCGGGACTTCTATAAGATTAAAGGGAGTACCAGTTCGCTCGTTATAATCGCGCTGACAGGAGTGGCCATGAAAAATGTCATAACCTAAATTGGTAGTGCGTTTTAGTTGCGTGAACAGCGTTGATAGGCAGTAAGGACAATTCATGGGACTAATCTGGCGTGCTCCTTCTGAATTATCACCCAAAAAGCCTAGTATACCTATGAACTATATTCGGATCTCTCAAATCTGACACTTAAGTAAAGATCTGTTTAATTTAACAGGTATTATTTCTTTTAGTTTAGATAATATTGCTGAAGATAATACAATGTTTTTGGGGGAGCAAATTAAGTTCAAACACTTCCAGCCTTATTTATATAAGGAACTAGAAGGATGGCACTTTGAGCCACTTGGAATTCATATTGAAACTTTGGGCGAGCGAATCGTTCAATTCTTCGATACCTTGCGATCGAGATGAGCTACCAGTCCAAGTAAAAAAAAGTAACGTTTCCGTGGGATTTCACAACATACAATATACAATTGATTGAAGATGAAGGCAATTTGCAGTAATAGTTACGATCCATTAACGATGAAATATCTCAATTATCTGATTATCCTTGGTTAGTTGATGTTTTCTAAAAATCAATTCAGGAGTTAAGTATGGCTACATTCCGCTACGATCCACCAGCATTTCAAAAGGATTTTGTAGGGAATCCCAAAGAAACTGAATTTTTGCAAGCTTGGTCGGATCTGATTGAGGCTTCCTTCCGACTTGAAATTAAAAATCTTCGGGAAATTTTGAGACAAGAGCCACTCTTCTTTTCTGAAATCGATCGCCAACTTGACAACTCTGTGCCAACAGCCTCGGTGCCTTGGAATGGTTTTCCCAGAAATATTCAGCTACTCGCGAACGGCGATCGGGCAAAGCAGTTTCAGAATGCCGAGATCCGTGGAAAAACCAGGATCGGATTTACGGACAGAACACTTACACAACAAATCGAGCAACCATTTCGACAGCAGGATGAGTATCTTGAGTGGGTTCCCATTAAAAAAGGTGGGGTGGTAGTCAAGTATGCTTTCACGGCTGAGGCTCCAGAGTATTGGGAATTTCTAGCGGAAAAAGATCGCGCTCCAGTAATAGCTCTATACAGTCAATTTGCAGGAAGAAATGTGGATTGGTCCGAACTCTCTTGGGATCGGGATGTTTGGACTGTGCGGAATAATCGACCCGTAAAGCTGTATGAAATTGGTGACTACAACCCGTATAATCCAGTTAATTTGGAAGAATGTGCCGCTCATCTAACACACCCTGCTAATACATTACGTGCTGAGATCGATCTAGCGGCAAGAGCTACCGTTCAACGTGCTGATACCAGTGGTAACTTAGTTACCGAAAGACGACGACTTGCCTGCTGTTCAAATTTTGGAGATCCGAATCGAAATAGCGATCCACAGATTGGGGCTACAGTGAATCAATCCGTACGTGGAGGTATTTCATTAACATTGGCTAATCCTGTGGGCTTATACATTCAACGGTTCGATCGCAGTCGCGTCGCCGATAAGGATGGTAAGGCCATCCCAGACTGGTGGAAAATTATCCGTGGACTGGATGGCCGAGTATTACGTGCCGAATTTGGACCGCCAGACAATTCTCCGCTGAAGCTTGATGATGTCCGCGTTGGTAACGAGCCGCTGACATCTGGAGGTCAGTTGGCCGAACTGATTACGATGGTAATTTATGCTAGAGCCGAAAACAGAGGCGTTCTAGATCCTACTATCCTTTCCTGCCAAAATCGATGTTGTGTGAAGAGAGGAAGTGCTCCCGATCGCAGTTTACTAGACCAAGTAGCAATCGCAGAGCCTTGCCTAGACGGTTGGGTGAATGCTTTTCCCGAACTCGGACAACCACGACCTCTATCCCCTTTCGAGCGACGGTCTTTAGGTCGTGGTCGCGTGGAGTAATACTCATGGCCATCGAACCTCTATTAGATGCAGATGATATTCAAGGACATATCATCCCTGGTTATGCAGATGCTGACTTACGCCTTCTGGCAATTCGTGGAGCCGATGATGTTGCGCTCAAAGCACTGATTCGGGTGCTGATTGAATCCCCTTTAGGTGTCACCAATATGCGTAGTGCTTTCGGCTTACGAAGTGCCCGCAAGCTTTTTTTACAGGGAGTTGGACCCGAACCCGACGATCCGCTACGACTCAATCTTGCTTTAACGCGGCAAGGTTTAGATCGACTTGGTTTTGCTGCTTTGAGCGGAGTAGATCGGGCATTTGATGCGGGGATGACCGGACTGAGTACTGGAGATCCCAAACAGCCTCTGCGAGCAGATGGCAGTCTCGAACCCGCACACCCATCTAACTGGGTGATTGGTAGCGCGTCCCAACCCTTCGATTTGCTGATTATCCTTGCTTGCAAACGGAATATTCGCGATCGAACGACAGATGTAGCCGATCTTGTCAGGGAAGCTTCAGGTATTTCAGTCATCTACGAAGAATTTGGAGAAGATCTACCTAATAACACCGAGCATTTTGGCTTTGTGGATGGAATCTCAACTCCAGGGATATATGGAGAGTTTGAAGAATCCGATCGAAAAGTACCGATCACGACACGTTATGGCGTACCTAGTGCTAATGGACTAGATTTTGGAAAACCGGGGCAGCCGTTAGTATGGCCGGGTCGCTTTCTTGTTGGTGCTCCAAGCTTTGAAGGAGACGAAGGTGAAATAGTCAATGAAATCTTTAAAAATGGTTCTTTTCTTGTCTTCAGGCGACTCCGGCAAGATGTAGCAGCATTTTATGAAGATACTGACAAAATGGCGGTGAAACTTGCGGACAAGCTTGGAGCACCAAAAATTAATGGTACCTTGCTGCGTGAAACGATCGTGGGTCGGCGGCAAAACGGTCAGCCATTAATGCGTCCGGGAGAAGGTCCCGATAGTCCTTTGTCCATCAATCATTTTTTCTATGCTAACGCTACTCCATCGATTAATTTAAATAATGGGGAGCAAGTTACTGGCACTACACCGGATGTCCGAGGACAGCGTTGTCCTTTTTGGGCGCATATTCGCAAAGTAAATCCACGAGATGGGCAAAACGATCTACCTGAAGAAGCGCAGAATCTGCAAATGCTCAGACGTGGGATCGCTTTTGGGAGATCATACGATCGTCAACTTCCAGCCGATGATGCTAAAAATCTTGAGCCTCGCGGATTGTTATTCTTAGCTTACCAACGTGAGATAGGCGATCAGTTTGAAGAACTTAACACCCACTGGATGAACCAATTTGAAGTCCCTGCTGGTGGAGGACACGATCTACTTGTAGGGCTGACACTTTCAGATGATGGGCGATTAGCTCCACGGCGTGCAGATTGGCCCTCAAGTCAAGAGCAACTGGAGACACCTAGAACCTGGGTATTTCCGACTGGGGGTGCCTATCTATTTGCACCGAGTTTAAGTGGTTTAAAGCTACTGATTTGATATATCTCGACCTTTACAGCATCATCACCAGCAAGTAACACAGCAAGGAGTTAATCATGGCGATCTCAATAGACTTACTGACTCGGAAAGAAACGCATTTCATCCTCTGGCGACCTGGGCGGATCGACATTCCCCCAACACTGTTTATTGGTCTAAGTACAGATACAAAGGCAGTTGCCGCAAAGTTCAGAGAAATTGCACTGCAACCTGCTGCTGCATTCCCAGAATTATGGGAAGTTGCGGCGGCAAATTGTGGGTTAGAGGAAGGAAAAGTTTATTATTACTGGTTCAAGGTTGGCAATACCGATCCCTACAATTTTGCTAGTAATAAGCAGGTACTTTATTGCACCGATCCGCTTGCTTACACGATCGATCGAAGCACTCGCGCTCCTGTAGTGCAGAATATTCCACCTGGAATGACCGGAATTTCTAGTTCCGATCCGGCTGGTGTCATCCTCCATCAGGGTGGCAAATTAGTTCCTTGCGATCCCGATGGCAGCACTGTAGATTGGAGTGGCGATCCAGCCCCAGCCGGATTGCCAAGCAATAACAAGCTAGTTATCTATGAATTACCAACTCGGTGGACGCGAATTACCTCCCGGGATGGGCTGGAGATCGGCAATGGCACATTTGAGGATACATTGGCACTAATCGTTCCCGAAGTTTTGGCTCCAACCTTTCCTACCGTAGCTGCCTTCAATAATCGCGCCCATTTACTCGAATTGGGGGTTAATGCGTTGGAACTACTTCCACCCGCAGATAGCGACCAGACCGACCGCTGGGGCTACGGCACGTCCAACTTTTTTGCGGCTGATTATGAACTAGGGTTTCCTGCGGCAACTGCTGGTATGAATCCTCAACCAGCAGCATCTACCACTCTAGTGAAACTCATTAAAACCTGCCATGAGCGAGGGATTCGCTTTTTCAAAGATACCGTAATGGCATTTTCCACGGGAACTTCAACACACAATATCAACTATCTCGATTTTTTGGTTCAATCTGGAAGTGGCGATCCCGAACAAGATGGTCGAGATGGATTTGGCGGCGATTTGATTAAGTATGGGTTCATGGTGTCGGGATACGACCCCATCAAAGGCAACAGAACTAATGAACTATTTCCCTCTCGTGCTTTTCTCAAAGCCTACTTGTTCCATTGGATGAGTTTCTACCGCATCGATGGGTTGCGATTGGATAGCGTTAACAACATCAAAAATTATGACTTTCTAGGAGAGGTGAAAAATTTTGCGCGCGATCTTTGGAAACAGCGCGGGGGAAAGGATGATAATTTTTTAACGATCGGTGAAAGTATCGGGTTCCAACGCGCGATGCTCGACCAAAAACGACTAGAAAGCTTTTGGAATGAGGACTTTAAGGATCGCGTCAAACCAGCAGTAGTCGGTCGCAATAGCAATCGAGATCCAGACTTTGAAACAACTATCCGTAACGCGATCGACTGTCGGAATCTGAATTTAGGATTTACCGATGGTTCCCAAGTCATTAATTACATCACGTCTCATGATGTTAAGGGTGAGGGTGCCGAGCGGTTATATACTTATCTCGATTTCAACAATGTTGAGGCTAAAGAGGAACGAGTTAAGTTAGCTTTTGTTTGCTTGCTGACAGCGGTGGGGATTCCGATGATTCTAGCGGGAGAGGAATTTGCCGATCAAATGGATGATGATATTTTCAGTGGGCCTGATCAACTTCGAGATTTCCGAAAGCAAATCGATCCTGTGAACTTCTCGCGCCTAAATGATGAATGGAGAAAGCGAGTCTTTCAATATGTCGCCCAACTGGTGAAGTTTCGTACAAAGTCAGCGGCACTAGCGGTGAATGATACTGATTTCATTCATGTCGATTTCAACGAGGGTAAGCGAGTGCTGGTGTGGAAACGAGGTACTGGGGACAATATTGTTGTGGTTGTTGCTAATTTCTCTGAGTGGGCAACCGATACTCAACAACCCAATCCTGAGTATGTAGTACCCAACTGGCCACAACTTCCTTTCGGCAAGAAATGGCGGGAAATTACTCAAGACAGAGATGTGTCAGTTGAGTGGGCGGGACGAGAAACTATTGTTGCTTGGGAAGCAAAAGTATATGCGGTAGTTTGAGTAGATTCAAATTAAGGATGTGGAAATCCCAATTCACATACCGCTCTAGTCAAGTATCGTAAAAAAGACTAGTTTTAGAATACAATAACAAGCGAGAGGTCACTGATTTCCAACCTAACTCAATAAAAAAATTAAGAAAAGATCTTAATTTTAAGCAAAAGTAGTCTTTAACTGCTTTAACCCCTCTTCGGGTTAATCCAAGGCGCGAGATAGTGGTTGTTTGGTAGTTAAGCCCAGACGGTTCGACCGTTCAAAATGGTTGATTGGACAGATATAACGGGTCGTTATATTTGACTATTCAATAAGCAACTATGGATATATCGTCAAGGAGAACTTAAAATTTACCTTTTGAGTGATAGCTGTTATCTAGAAGCATTGATTAGTCCCACTTTTCCTGACCTTTTTCTTAAAGAAATGATTCCCAAAAAAGTACAACAGGCTATAGAACAGGGAACTAGTCAAATGTTACGACAACTCAAAAGGGAACTCTAATTATCTGTAGTGGTCTGATACCATGAGGTGACATTAACCTGCAGATATTGGCCTAGTTGCAGCAAAGGGTTTAATTGTACTATATTCCAGTTAGATTCAACCAGACCGTCTAGACAATTAAGGATCATTCCCTGATGTAGACGATTGTAGTAGAGTTCTTGAGCCTTCTCTAAGTTGAGGTCTTTGCAGAGTGATTCTCCCACTTTAATCATCTCAACAACTACCTGTATCTCTTCTTTAAAATCAGTAAAAGAGTTTGTTTGAAAGAGAGAAAAAAGTGATTGCAAAATTAGACGTTCTAGAGTTTCCTTAGCTTCTCGAACTTTCAGATGACAGCTTAAATGTTCCGCTTCTCTGGCAATCTCCTGTAATTGTACTAAGTAGCTGTGCTTTTTCTGGGTTTCCTTGCTGCCTTCCAATAAAGCTATAGTTCTGAAACAACGATGAGAAAGAGCAATTTCTGCTGCTACTTGTAATTCTATAGGAACAGGTAAAGCATCGCGCTGAAAAGCAACTAGAACACTATAATTATCCCTGTAGACTTGAGTATAGAGTTGATCTAAGCGTCTTTTTGTCTCTTCTGTCAGTTTGTGCATAATGCGCTGACGTTCTTCAGCAAAGAGATGATGCAGGTTAAAGAACTGTTCACCTTGAAAAGCGGCGGTCATGGCTAAAATAGTTTGAGCGGCACTTCCTTGAGAAAAAGCCTCAAATAGTTCTTCTTTTAGTTGTGCGTAGTTGGGACGACCACTAAAAGAACTTATGCAGCAATGGAAGTCCCAACCTCCTAGATGAAGCACGACAAAAACAAAGTGATTCTCTTCCCAAGTAATCTCAGATCGAAGATTAATCTGTCCCATTGCTAGGGTAGATGTTCCTACCTGTTGCTTTTGATAGTCTAACAAAAGTGATTGATAGTAATAGATTTTATGCTTTCTGGGATAGATATCAAATAGAGATGTTATTGCATAATGCGCTGCTACTTGCTTGAAACTCACTTTAGAAGAAATAACCATTCTGCGGTATATTTCCGCCCCATCTCGGTGTTCTGGTACGTTACTTGGCGCACATGAGAGACGACGAATGAACTCTTCTTCTAGTCTAACCCCTGCTACTTCTCCTGCCAATTCTAGAGCGCGGGAAGCATAGCGCAAAATTTGTACTCCTTCAGGACGGGAAAGTTCTTCAAAAAACCACCCACAACTTGTATACATCAAAAGTGCATGACGCTGCATCTCTAAAAGACGTAAAGTATCTACCTGTTCACATGGCGTTAAAGGATGTTTTTGATGGCTTTGTAAGAACTCTTCAACATTACTGCTGGAGCGATTTAAAATAACTTGGATATATTCATCTCTAGCTAACCAAGGATCTCGTAAGTATTGATGAACTATAATTTCATAAACTTGAATCAATTCTCCACGTAACCAGTCTAGAGCATCTCTAAGTGGTCGTCTCCATTTTTGATGCCAAGTACCTTCATTCGCGCAACCACAGTCGTCCTGCCAGCGTCCTACTCCATGTGCGCAACTCCAAGCTGTCACGGGTTTTAGGACAACTTCCCAAGTAGGAGGAGAGATACTCAGATAGTGAGCAAAATTTGTTACTTGCCAACCCCGATCAGGGAATTCTACGGTAAAAGCATAGGCTAGAGATCTCTCTGTTTCCTTCTTATGATGCCCAAAAGTTTCTCCATCTGTTGCTACACTGATCAGCTGTGAGACACTGTTATTCTCTTTTACAGCTTGTGCTAGACGATCAACAAAATTTTCTGAACTAAACAATAAGTTATTGAATCCCATGTCCCGCGAAATTGGTCCATCATAGAAGAAGATATCGATGTATCGGCCATCTTTGATAAAGCAGCGATAGGGACGAGTCGGGTCTATCTGTCCACTACCTACTTGTGTCCATTGAGGGTTTGGGTCTTCTGAACTGGAAAAGGGGCGACATAGTTCAGCTTGAGAGGGTGCTAGAATTATAAACCTTATCTCTTCATCAATTAATGCTTCTAGGGTAGGATAGTCTACTGCTGTCTCTGCTAACCACATCCCCTCTACATTGCGCCCAAAACGTGCGTAAAAGTCGGCTTTACCCCATCTGATCTGGGTATATTTATCTCTTTTATTAGCTAAAGGCATAATAATATGATTATAGACTTGCGCTATAGCATTGCCATGTCCTTCTAATCTTTCACTACTTTTGCGGTCTGCTTCGATGATTTTTCTATAGGTTTCTAAATCATGATTTTCTAACCATGACATTAGTGTTGCACCTATGTTAAAGCTGAGATATTCATAGTTATTAATGATCCCCAGTACTTCTCCTTGATTGTTGAATATTCTAGCGAAGGCATTTGGACGATAACATTCTGCATGAATGCGCTGATTCCAATCACTAAAAGGATGAGCATTAGGTTGTCTTTCTACAATACCTAAATAGGGATTTTCACGCGGTGGCTGATAGAAATGTCCATGAAGACTAATATAGATTCCTTCTGCTGCTTTACCTGAAACTTGAGCAGTTAAATTCTCTTGGCCTGTTCCAGGATAGTTTTCTTGTCTGAAACTCTGCATAAGTCTTAATTCTCTTACAATGATAGGAAATGAATGATTTTACTTAGACTTGTTTACTATCTTAACTCACAATAAGACAGCCTATTACTCTACTAAAAGAAATAAGGGTCTTAGTCTGCTCAGAATTCACTCTTTATTGAAAGTTTGAACCTTACTCAATTAAAATGAGTCTTGCCAAATTATAGTAGTACTTTTGTGACAAAATGCTCGGACAAATGCTTTGCTAGTCTACTTTTAAGGTTTATTATCTGTTTCGGTCACTCAATCAAATAACTAGACCATTTAGTTTTTGCATCATGACTATCGATATCTTGAGTTAATAAGCGCCAGGTTTTACCCTCAGCTTGGCGCTGTAAAAAGAGATCAAAAAGATTATTTTTTTGCGTAATGGACTGCTTAGATTGTTTTAAGTTAAGTGTGTAGGTTCCCTTAAGGTGATAGGCAGCTAAATTAGCAACATAAACAGGTTCTATGTTTTTAATGTTGATTTGACTGACTGAAAATTGAGGTTCGGGAAGTTTTAACCTCTGGTTAAGTCTATTTTGTGTCTGTCTCAGTTGTATAATCAGTGCTTGAGTAACAGTTTGACCATCTGGAGCGAATTCTGTGGGAGGTTTCACGCTACTACAAGCACTGAGGAATAAGATTAATATTCCAATTAACCAGATGGATGAGTACCAGGATTGTTTCATAAAGTTAACTCTTTTCTAAGTCTAACAGAATATATAATAGATAATTGATGAGACCGTAGCCAATATTATGTCAAACCCTGCTGGAAAAAAAGAAGTCTCTTTTGAACTCGAAGAGACAATAGAGAAGCTAGAAAGTATTCTGAGTAAAATAAAAACAGTGTCTTCACCGCAGGATCTTCCCTCAATAGCTTTAGTCAAACGCCTAGTTCTAACCAGTGAAGCTATTGAAAAGTCTGTAGAGAAACCCCAACCTGTTCAATCTTTCACTAAGCGTCTATCGTTGGTACTTGTCGGCGTTTTACTTCTAGCAGTGGTGGGCGTAGGTATTTACTGGTTCAACCTCTCAACAACAACCCAGGAAGTTGCGGAAATTCCTTTACTAATAGACAATAATCAGCCTACAACGACTATTACAGAAACCATACCTCAAAAAGAGCCTATTGCAGAAACCATACCTCAAAAAGAGCCTATTACAGAAACCATACCTCAAGAAGAGCCTGTGCTCAATACCGTGTTGACTCCTGAACAGTCATTTTTAGCTGGAGTACAAAAGTCAATAACTTCTCTGGGTAACAAGCTAAAAGTTGACCTGATTAATTCAGTTGAAGTAGATTTCAATAACAGTGAACTAAAGGTTAAAATAGATCCAGCTTGGTATGACCTGACACCTACTCAACAAGATAATCTAGCTAACGACATTGGGCAGCGTTCACAAGCTCTCGCTTTTGGTAAAATAGAGTTAGTAGATTCACAAGAAGAAGTCATCGCTAGAAGTCCAGTAGTTGGCCGTGGGATGATTATCTTACAGAGATCACACTGAGAATGAAGGTGAGATAGAAAGTAAACTCATCATTATTCAATACCTATTGTTTAATTTAGTCTATGCTTCTGATAACTCGTATTAAGAGGTAAAATTGGATATTCAAAAAAATCCATGAAAACTATTGCTATTTATCATCATAAAGGTGGTGTTGGTAAGACCACAGTAGCGATTAATTTAGCTGCTGCTTTGAGTAAAAAAGGAAAAAGAATTCTTTTAATTGATATTGACGCTCAAGCTAATACTACTTTTGCGGTAGGTCTAATCAAATTTCAGTTAGAAGAACATGATGATTTAAAAGATAAAAATGTCTATCACTTACTTGAAAGTGGGACAAGTAATTTTATTGGGGATATTGTCAGAAAGTCGCAAGGCTTCATCTATCCTGAAATAGATGTTATACCTGCACATATTAGCCTGATTGAACGTCAACAAGAATTAACTAGATTTAGTGCAGTTTTTTTTAGATTAGCCCAAAAAATAGACAAAGTTAAAGATGAGTATGATATTGTCATTATTGACACTCCTCCAGCTTTAGATCTATATGCTCAAGTCTCTTTGATCGCAGCAGATTATTTAATCATCCCTTCAGATCTCAAGCCTTTTTCTAATCAAGGTTTAATCAGCGTCCAGAACTTTATTAAGCAAACTATTAATGAAAGTAAAGAAGGATTAGGAAAATTACCTTTAAAAATCCTGGGTGTACTTCCTTCTAAAATTTCTACCAATGCTCAATACTTGAAAAATACCTTTCTCAAACAAAAAAATGTTATTACCGAAAAGTATAAATTACCTGTAATGGAAAGTGTCATTTGTGAACGTTCAGCCTTATCCCATTGTATTAATCAAAGTATTGACTTAGGTGAGCTAGAAATACCCGACCCAATGTCTATAATTTCTTATGCCGAAAAGAAATCAGATGCAGGTATTGCTGCTGCAGAATTTGAACTTCTAGCTGATGAGGTTTTAGCAAAAATAGAATAATTACAATTGTAGGGGCGTAAGCGCTGACAATTGTAGCTTACGCCCTCAATGTTTCAGAAATAATCAAGGAAGTCAGAAGGGCTATAAAGTCAAAGACTGCGCATCAGTTTCAATTAACTTAGCTAAATCTTGTAAGAAAGCTGCAGCACTGGCTCCATAAATAATACGATGGTCACAAGTAATATTGATATTCATTTGACTTTTAACACCAAAGAGTCCATCATCACTCGCTACAAGCTGAGGACGACTAGCCCCAATGGCTAAAATAGAACCCTGTCCAGGTGGTAAAATGGCATCAAACTGACTGACTCCAAACATTCCTAAATTAGATAGAGTAAAAGTCCCACTATTGTATTCTACAGGTTGCAATTGTTTGGAACGAGCGCGATCTACTAAATCCTTCCAACTACGAGAAAGAGAATAGATATCTAAGTGATCAGCATTCTGTAAGACTGGGGTAATTAGACCACCATCAGGCATAGATACAGCTACAGCGATATTAATAGCAGCATTATACTTAATCCCTGCTTCAGTGTAACTAGCATAGAGTAGGGGGTGTTTTTTCAGTGTTACAGCGACAGCTTTAGCTAAAAGAGTAGTCATCGTCACTCCCTTAGACTTAATCTTTTTGTAGAGAACATCTAAGCTATCGGTAGTAATGGTATAGCCTACATGAAAAGTGGGAACCTGTAAGCTAGTCATCATATTCCCAACGACTGCTTTTTGTAGGGTTGTCAAGGGGACTACTTCACCAGGAGTAGTAGAAGGAGGGGTGACTTTAGGTGCAACAGCAGTAGCAGGAGTAGTCACAGCTATTGGTTGAGTCGTAACAGTAACAGGGATCGCTGTCTTTCCTGCAGCCTTTTCAATATCTACAGCAACAATTCTGCCATTAGGCCCACTTCCATGTAAGCTATTGACATCAATACCCAATTCTTTAGCCAATTTTTTGGCACGGGGAGAAACTATTACCCGTCCATCTCTTTTGGGAGTCGTTGTGGTGGCTACAACAGCAGTAGGTTCTACAACCACAGGAGTAGGTTCTTTTTCTTTAGCTACTTGCGGGGTTACTAGAAGTGTTCCCCCCTGTTTTTTGGCTAATTCAATCTCCTCTAATGTTTCAGCCACTAAAGCAATAGTAGAACCAACTGGCGCTTCATTTCCTGCTTCTACTAAAATAGTTGCTAAATAGCCCTCATAGAAAGACTCAACGTCCATATCTGCCTTATCAGACTCAACAACAAGTACCGTTTCCCCTTTGCTTACTTTGTCTCCGGGGGATTTAGTCCAGGCGACGATCTTTCCTTCGGTCATCGTAGAACTAAGAGCAGGCATGAAGATATCATGAATCATGAACGGGGCTTCCTAAAATAATTGAAACTAATAATATACAGTCAAGTTAATAGACATTGTATCATCGTAGACTCTATAATAGATAATTGAAGTCTTGATTCCAAATATAGGGAAAAAATATGGAAACTTGGGAACTCAAGAGAGAATTAACTGAACTTGACTCGCGCCTGGGGAAAACCCAGGAATATCTTTGACCTACCTACACTCAAAGCAAAAATCCAGGATTTAGAACAAGTGTGCGCTCAACCTGATTTCTGGGAAGAACAGGAACAGGCTCAAAATACCCTACAAGAACTCAATGAGCTTAAGTCAAATTATGGGCAGTACTATCAGTGGAAGAACTCTCTAGAGGAAGCTAAAGCAATCACCGAGTTACTGGAATTAGAACTAGATGCCGCCCTATTAGCAGAAGCCCAAGGTCATCTTAAACAACTCTCTGAAGAACTGGATAACTGGGAACTTGAACAGCTTCTCTCTGGTCTCTACGATGCTAAGGGTGCCGTTATAACCATCAATGCAGGGGCAGGTGGAACAGATGCTCAAGACTGGGTAGAAATCCTCTTGAGAATGTACAGTCGTTGGGGCGAGAAAAAAGGCTATAAACTGACCTTAGCAGAAATTTCCCAAGGGGAAGAAGCGGGTATTAAGTCAGTAACCATAGAGATCGAGGGGCGTTATGCTTATGGTTATCTTAAAGGTGAAAAAGGAACTCATCGTCTAGTCAGAATTTCTCCCTTTAATGCTAACGGGAAGCGTCAAACTAGCTTTGCTGGAGTAGAAGTAATGCCCGCTTTAGGTCTGGAGGCAGTTAAACTAGATATACCTGATAAAGACCTAGAAATTACCACCTCTCGTGCGGGGGGGAAAGGCGGTCAAAATGTCAACAAGGTAGAAACTGCAGTCAGGATAGTCCATTTACCCACAGGACTAGCTGTTAGATGTACACAAGAGCGTTCACAAGTCCAAAACAAGGAAAAAGCCCTAGTCATACTCAAGGCTAAACTACTCATTATTGCTCAAGAACAACGGGCCAAAGAAATAGCCGAAATAAGGGGGGATATGGTTGAGGCTGCCTGGGGAACCCAGATCCGCAATTATGTCTTTCACCCCTATCAATTAGTTAAAGATCTCAGAACCAATTTAGAAACATCAGAAGTAGAGGGGGTTCTCAATGGCGATCTTGACCCCTTTATTGAATCCTACTTGAGACAAGAAAATCAACTCTAATTACCCAAAGGAATTAATTCAATAATCGGTAAGGTTAGATAAAGAGTTGTTCCTTTACCTACTCCTGCACTATCGAGAGTAATTGTTCCCTGCATCAACTCCATCAAATTGTAGCAAATAGCCAAACCTAAGCCCGTTCCGCTAACTTTACGAGTCCTAGAACTATCAACCATGACAAAGGGACGGAAGAGTTTATTTTGATCTTTAGAATCAATGCCAATTCCTGTATCTTTAACGGTAATCAATAATTTATCTTTTTGGTCTTCTATTTTTACGTCAATCTTAATACTTCCTTGATCACTAAACTTGATAGCATTATTCAACAGATTGAGCAGAACTTGCTTGATTTTACTAGAGTCTGCTTGCACAATTACTTTATGTTGCCATTGAGGTTCAATTAGGGTTAATCCTTTCTCTTGAATGGCTGTTTTTTGCATTGAAATAACTTCAGTTATAATCTTTTGTAGATCTACAGGTTCTAGGCTTACCGTCATTTTACCTGCTTCTATCTTACCAATATCTAGTAGATCGTTAATAATCTTAAAGAGATGTATTGCTCCAATATCTGCCTGTTCTAAAAACTCTCTTTCTTCTTTTTTATCTTCACAATAGCCATCTTTAACAATCCGAATACAGTTAATAATTCCATTGAGAGGGGTTCTTAATTCATGGGAAATAGTTGTGAGAAACTCGTTTTTAATTTGGTTGGCTTTTTGTGCTTCTCGCCAAGATAAGGTTATTTCTTCTCCCCAATTCTGTAACCTCTCTAACATTTGCTGAATAGCTTGAGCTAATTGAGCAAATTCTTTAATACTGATATTTTTAGGTAATTCTTCTCTAGAATCTAGATTCTCTTTATTGAGAGCATAGTCTCTAATCTGTTCTATTGGTCTGGCTAATTCATAAGCTATATAGAGCATAGCCAGTACGCTAGCAAAAATTAAAGTAAAAACCATATAAAATAGAGTTACTTGAATCTCTTTTAGAGGATCTAAAACTTGCTCTAAAGGTGACACTGCTAAAACAATCCATTTTTGTCCTTCTTCTCCAGTGATTGGACTGAGAATAGAGCTATATCCAGCCACTAACTCTGTTTGATTACTTTCGGAAGAAAAGAGATGAATAAAACCTTGTTCCCCTTTAATCGCTTTATATAAGAGAATTGAGAGACGCTCTTCATACTTTTCCATGCGAATGTTTTTGCCAATTTTGTCAATTTCTGGATGGGCAATAATTGTCCCTTTTTCATTAATAATTACTGAATAACCCGAGAGTGAACCAATTTGAATAATCTTCGGTTCTGAGAAATTAGCTACAAAACTTAGTATATATTTAAGCTGACCTTTTTTATCATAAATTGGTGTAGATAAATGTAGATAAAATTTGCTGAAATTTAGCTGGATTATTTTGATATTAATCTTATTTAAAGATAAATTTTTATCTTGTTTTTTAAATTTTGGCCAAGAAACTTGATGACTGAGTGTTATATTTTTTTGACAATTTGTGGTAATTGTCTGATTATTACTAACTTGGTTGATTTCTAGACAATAAATTTCCTGAAAAAGTTCTTTATTAAGTTGATCAATAAATTGTTGATATACTAGAAGAGGTTGTGAAGATTCTTGGAAAATATAACTAGAACTTGCTGCTAGTAAACTACCTCTTAAATAGTGAATAGATTGCTCAAGATTATTGGCTTTTCTAATAGCACTCTCTGTTAAGTTTTGTCTAGTTGTATCTAAGAAGGCTGAACGAGCTTTGCGATAGGTCACATAAACGCCGATTAGTAAAATTGGCAGACTAACTAGCAATAATCTAGAAACAAGAATACGACGAAAAGAAGATTTACCTGAGAACATAAAGAAAGTTAGAGCGAAAGATGGATAAAATTAAGATGTTACGTCCTCATACAACAGTAATTTTAGCAATGAGCGCTGATGGAAAAATTGCTGATACAGAGCGGAGTTCTGCCCGTTTCTCCTCAAGAAGAGATTTACAACACTTAGAAGAACAAATATCTAGAATGGATGGTGTGGTTTTTGGAGCGACTACCCTACAGGTCTATCAAACTACCAGAGCAATTATTGAACCTAAATTATTGAAGACACGCTCAGAGAATGGACAAACACCTCAACCTGTCCAGATTGTTTGTACTGCATCAGGTAAAGTTGAACCGCATTGGCGATTTTTTAGTCAAGATGTACCGCATTGGGCGCTTACAACCGAACGAGGAGCAAGTCAGCTGCCAAAAGAAAAGTTTGAGCGAGTGATTATAATAACTCAAACTGTTAATCAAGAGAAAATTGATTGGTTATTAGCCATGCAAGAACTTTGGGATTTAGGTTTACGGTCTTTAGGTGTTCTCGGTGGTGGTCAACTAGTGGCCTCCTTAATAGAATTAGACTTAATAGATGAAATTTGGTTGACTGTCTGTCCACTTATTTTGGGGGGCAAAAATTCGCCCACACCTGTTGATGGTTTGGGATTGAGTCAAAAAAGCGCCAAAAATCTCCAACTCTTGGCAGTCAAACAAGTTGCAGAAGAAGTATTTCTCCACTATCGAGTCATTAGAAAATCAGAAACGAACGAACTGAAGACCAAAAGTAAGTAAACCCTGCACGAACTCTAAAAAGTCAGGTTCACTAGGCTTAACTTCAGGTGGTTTACTAGCAACCTCGATACTTTTGATCAGGTTTTCTGAAGACTCTACCCCTGCTGTATTTTTTTGCTCTTCAAAGATTCGAGCGGCTATCTTAGCATCATCTATAGCCTTTTGTGAATAGCCCAAACGGAACTGAGAAAAAGCCCGTCCTAAATAAGCTCTAGAAAAACCTGGATCAAGCTCAAGAGCTTTATTGTAATATTCCAGAGAACTTTTATAATTGCCCTTATTCATTTCCATGACCCCCCAACTATAAAAAAGATCGGGTGTTCCAGCTGAGCTAGGTATTCCTGTAGCCCCTTGAATATAAGCAGTGTTTAGTTGAGTTCCCTTCAAATTAGCATTTTGTAAATAAGAATCTCGTAAATCAGTACCAGTTAAATTAGCCCCGGTTAAATTAGCCCCGGTTAAATTAGCCCCATTGAGTGAGGCTCCAGTTAAATTAGCATAACTTAAATCTGCCCCAGCTAAATTAGCTCTACTTAGGTTAGCATCGCTCAAATTAGCTTTTTTGAGGTTAGCACCACTTAAGTTGGCATTGACCAGTCCTGAGCCAGTTAAGTCGCAGGATACACAATTTTTAGATGAGAGAAGTTGAGTGAGATGATTTAAATTCTCAGCCTTGGCTAGATCGCTAAACTGCCAGAGACCAAGTAAAGTAAAAGAGGCTATAAAAATTGTCTTCATTATTTCCTAAACCGTTAAAATTGAAAATATAGAGTTTTACCAATCAAGTGCTACAAAATGACCCCTAAAACCGAAATCTACACTTGGAGTACCTGTCCTTACTGTATCAGGGCTAAAGCTCTTTTGAACAAAAAGGGCGTTCAGTACACTGAATACTGTATTGATGCAGATAACAAAGCACGCGAAGTGATGTCTCTCAGAGCTAATGGTCGGCGTAGTGTACCCCAAATTTTTATCAATGAGCAACACATTGGTGGTTGTGATGATATTTATGCTCTAGATGCGAAAGGACAACTAGATGTTCTTTGGCTAGCTTAACCTAATAATAATGAGGCTTGGATTGTGTGAAATTAGCATTTATAGTCGATCCAGTAGAGGGATTAGATCCAGGACATGATACCAGTGTAGCCCTGATGGAGGCTGCAGGGCTTTTAGGACACCAAGTCTGGCTGACCCAAATGCACCATTTAACAGTGATCAGGGGACAGGCTTATGCTCTTTTATATCCAGTTGAATTGGTGCCTGTCAAATTGGTTGATCACAAATGGTTAGCTGTAGATGATTGGTACAAACTAGGACTACCTGAATGGTCTCCCCTTGAGTCGATGGATGTGGTCTGGATGCGTAAAGATCCGCCTGTGACGATAGCTTATCTCTATGCTACCTACATTTTAGATTTAGTGAATGTCCAACAAACTAGGGTTATCAATACACCCAAGGGATTAAGAGAAGCCAATGAGAAGATGTACGCGCTGCAGTTTGCTTCGGTTATGCCAGAAACAATTGTCACTCAAGATAAAGCCATAATTCATCAGTTTGTGGATGCACAAGGTGCCGCTATTTTAAAACCTTTAAACGGGAAAGCTGGCGAAGGAATTCTCTATCTAGAAACAGGTGACCGCAATATCAATTCCATAATTGAAATTAGCACCAGAAGAGGGGCAGAACCTGTGATGATTCAATCTTATCTACCTGCTGCCATTGAGGGGGATAAAAGGATTATCCTTCTAAATGGGGAGCCAATCGGCGCTATTAATCGTATTCCTAGTGGGAAGGAATTTCGCGGTAACATGGCTGTCGGGGGAAGAGTCGCTGAAGTGGAGATTACCTCTAGAGATTATGAAATTTGCTCTACCCTGTCAGCAAAATTGCGCTCTGATGGTCTTTATTTTGTGGGGATAGATGTTATTGGGGGATATTTAACAGAAATTAATGTGACCAGTCCTACCGGTGTCAGGGAGATAGACCGTCTAAATAATACACATCTTGGTTTGCAAGTTATTCAATGGTTAGAAAATCTGTTAGCTAAGGAGAACTAATGAACGCACTTTCAATACCGACTTGGCTGATTCATATTTCTAGCGTTATTGAATGGATTGCTGCGATTAGTCTAGTTGGTGCTTATGCTCAGGTCACCCAGAGGCCAGCTTGGTTTACCCTATCCTATGCTATGTTACCAGCCCTAGTTAGTGCTATGTGTGCCTGTACCTGGCATTTCTTTGACAATACTGAGTCTTTGTCTTGGTTAGTAACTGTGCAGGCGGCAACAACTGTCCTGGGAAACTGTACTCTTTGTTTGTCCGCTTGGTGGATCTGGCGAGCCTCTAAAATAGCTTCCTGAATTGGGCTAGGATGTATAAAGTTAAAGCATCTAAATTATAAATATTAAGTTTAGAAAAAACAGAGTGATTTAGCTAGCCAAAGATATGACACCTCAAGCTCAAATAGTTCTTTTACTCTGGCTACCTCTAGTACTTTTTTTATGTAGCTGTTATAAGCCGAGGACAGCTATTATTATTAGTTACATCGCAGGAGAGCTATTCTTACCAAAAACTCAGGGCTTTAAAGTTCCAACATTAGCTACATACGGGGAAGATCAAGCAACAAGTTATGCTCTTGTATTAGGAATTATTCTGTTTAGCTCAAGAAGCCTCAGCAACTTTAAACTAAACTGGCTAGATTTACCGATTATTATTAGGTGTATTTGTCCTGTTTTCTCTTCTTTGAGTAATGACTTAGACCTAAAGGATGCCTTCAAAGAGTCAATGGGCTTGACATTTGTTTGGGCAATACCTTATTTTTTGGGCAGAATTTATATTAATAATTGGGCTGGCTTAAGAGAATTAAGTATAAATCTGATTAAAGGGGGCTTGTTATATGTGCCTTTTTGTCTTTATGAAGCCAGAATGAGTCCTATGTTTCATAGTGCAATCTATGGTTATTTTTCCCATGAGTCAGGGCTAGCCCAAGCACAACGTTTAGGTGGCTGGAGACCATCGGTTTTTATGAGACATGGGTTGGTTTTAGCCTTGTGGATGGCAGCTGTGACTATAATCGCAATATGGTTATCGCAAACAAAAACGTTTAATAAAATTTGGCACATACCTAAAGTCTGGATAGCTGCGATTTTAGTCATAAATTTTATCTTACTGAAATCGACAGGAGCTTATTTCTATTTACTCTATACAGTGTTTATTATCTTGATTGCCCGTTATTTTAAAAGTAACTTGCCTGTTTGGCTATTGATTATAGGAATCATTTTTTATCTGACAGGGAGAATTACTGGCTTTCTTTCGGCAGACTTTATAGGCAATTATGTTTATAGGTTTTTTGCATCAGACAGATCTGAATCTTTTATTTTTAGAGTAATCAATGAAGAGAAATTGTCCATTAAAGCTCTACAAAAGCCACTTTTTGGCTGGGGTGGTTGGGGACGGTCTCGGGTCTATGAGGAGAATTGGCAAGGTGAATTATTTGATGCTACAGTGACAGATAGTCTCTGGATTATTGACTTAGGTACTAATGGTTTGGTTGGCTTATTAAGTGAGTATATTGCCCTAATTTTACCAACAATTTTATTTATGCTCCGTTACCAAGCCAAGACCTGGTTTGATGCAAGAATTGCTCTAGGAGCCTGCTTTTGCGTTGTTTTATTAGTCTATACTTGGGACACAATCTATAATAATGCAGCTTTAGCGCTCTTCCCCTTAATCTGTGGTTCACTTTCTTCAATTGTTCTACTCAAGAAAGCTAGTAAATTGTCTAGGCCAGCTTCTATTCCAGTCAAAAAAACTCTTACTGAATATTAGCTTTTTACAACTCTGTTTATAGACTTATCTCTATTGATATTCAATCAAGCATAGAGTTGTGTTAATATATTAGGATTAATTAAGGCGTTTTGAGGCTGAACAATGGCTGACATTGTAGATATTGCAGTAGGCGGTGAGAATTTTAAAACACTTGTAGCGGCAGTCAAGGCGGCTAATTTAGTAGATACCTTAAAAAGTCCAGGTCCTTTTACTGTTTTTGCGCCCACCGATGAGGCTTTTGCTGCACTGCCGCCTGGTACAATCACAACTTTACTCCAAAATATCCCACAATTGGCTCGAATCTTAACTTATCATGTGGTGTCTGGAAAGTTGATGAAGTCTGATTTAGAAAAAGTGGATTCGGTAACCTCCATTGAGGGTTCTCCCATTCCTCTAGACTTCCGGGAAGACTTTGAAGTCAAAAATGCTACCGTTCTAGCGCCAGATATTGAAGCTGATAATGGAGTGATTCATGTAATTAACCGAGTCATTCTGATGGGTTGAATAAGGATTATTCCCAAAATCACCCCAGATAGGGGTGATTGTTAGGTTATATTTCGTTCTGATCTTTGTACTTATTATGGTGAATCTGTTCTGCTTCTGGACAGTCATCAGCCACAAGTACCTCTGAATTATCTCGGCAGACAGAGGCTAGCTTGCAACTTACTGAGCCGATACTTTCTAGACGAACCATTTCCTCCCAAGCACTAATTTCATCATCTTCGTCTACTTCATAGCGAATGGTTACTAGATCACCTTCTAAGGAGAGAATCTTCGCATTGTCAATCCAGCGTTGCTGGTCCCGCAAAAAGACAGAAATTTCGCGACCCTCTGTACAAAGTTGATAGATCTTGCGGTGCAACATTGGCTTCTCCTAAACAGGTAGCTCAACAATTTTTGGAAAATAAGATTATTTTTGAGGTTACTTTTTATGGTATCCATATTACCATTTTGCCATAATTTTAGCTTAATGATGCACTGGCGATATGTTTTTCCAACAATTGCTGTATGTGAGATTTCACTATTTCTGACTGTTCTAGCATGGCAATATGTCCACAATTGGCAATTTCAATCACATTACAGCCACAATCTTTAAATAACCAGTGAAAGCTTGCTAAATGCCTGACATATTTGGTCTCCATAACTATATCTCTTTCTCCTGCTATAAAATAGACAGGTTGAGAGAGACCTGAGACTACTATCGGTAGTTTATGTACCTCACTCTCTGTAGTAGAGCTTAAAAGAGAGCCTAAAGCAGCTTGAGTATCAGCTTTAACAAAGTCAATTACACGCTGTTTTCCCCAACGTCGTTCCAAAGGACGAGTAACCATGATGTAGGAGAACAGAAGATCAATCAATGGACAGTCAGCTAACCAACGCGGTCTTTTTTCCACTAGTTTAGTGCCTAGAGACCGAAATCGCTCAAATTCTTCTTCTAGATAAATCCCTCCTCCTGTATTTAGGCAGATTACGCCTTTAATTACTTGAGGATTGATTTTTGCCTCCCAAAGAGCTATACTTCCGCCTAGAGAATGTCCAATTAACCAAGCTTGCTCTATGTCTAATTTTTCTAGAAGACTCTGGATGTCTTGGGCATATGAGACTAGACTATAGTTGTCACTATCAAATTCTTGGCTTGGCTGAGCTTGATTTTGAGAATCTCCAAAACCTCTCAGGTCATAGATTAGACATTGATAAGTGTCGCTTAGTTCTTCTACTAAAGGTCTCCAGTAGTTACATCCGAGCAACCAACCATGGATAAAAACCAGAATAGGGTTGGTTTTTTGGGCAACAGGTGGAGTCAACTCATAAAAATGAGGAAATCCCAGAATGTCAATTATTGGCATACTACAATGCTATCCTATCTCAGGTCCATTTGTTTAGCTGAAAATAGTTTATGCTAATTGTAGTGAACAGCTTAAAACTGGTGAGAGAATCATTTAAACTCTCTCATATCCAGTATCAAATAATTACCGAAGTAAGGCGCTTGCCCAATTGGCATGGTTTTTTGGAAACGATTTTTTACAAGTTCTGATGCTGTTGTTCCTTCTGTTGATGCCCCTTTTCTGGGAGAGTTGTTGGAGGTGAACAATAGTTCTGGTCTAAAGCAACAGATTCTCTTGAGTGTGGAACGTGATCTCGATCTTTACGAATTAGAGGAACTCTGTGACTCTGTAGGATGGGCCCGCCGTCCTCTCCGTAAGGTCAAAAAGGCTCTAGAGTTTAGTTTTTTAATTGTTTCTATGTGGGAAGTTAAAGGAACGAGAAGGCGCTTGATTGGCTTTGCTAGGGCAACTTCTGACCATGCCTTTAATGCGACTATTTGGGATGTGGTAGTTCATCCAGACTTTCAAAGTCAGGGACTAGGAAAAGTTTTGATGCGCTATGTAATTCGTCGCCTGCGCAGTGAAGATATCAGTAACATTACTCTTTTTGCTGATCCTCAAGTGATTGATTTTTATCGTCGTCTTGGTTTTATGCTAGACCCTGAAGGTATTAAAGGAATGTTTTGGTATCCAAATTAAGGGCTTGACTAAAGATGAGAAATCTCTTACAATAGAAAAGCTGAAGACTCGGGATGTAGCGCAGCTTGGTAGCGCGCCTGCTTTGGGAGCAGGATGCCACAGGTTCAAATCCTGTCATCCCGATTATAATAAAACCCCCAGAAACATTGAGAGATAACCTCTAAGCGGTTTTACCACCATAAAACTATTTAAGACTGAAAATCTTCTATAATCAACCTTACCAACAAAGGACAGTCATGTATTGTAAATAATCACTCAAAATATAGACCTATCTAGTCAAATATCGTAAAAAAGACTAGTTTTAGGATACAATAACAAGCGAGAGGTCACTGATTTCAAACCTAACTCAATAAAA
>CASBQB010000336.1 GCA_949127655.1 Chroococcales cyanobacterium PMM_0086
ATCATCTATAGCGAGATAGTCAAAATGGTCAAAATGCCAAGAGGCATAGGACTATGGGGAGATATAGTAGTCACCCTGAAAGACAAAAGTCGTTTAGAATTAAGGTCATTGCCGCAATTTCGGGAAATCTACGACTACATGAGCGAAAAAGTATCTGCGAAAACAGGCAGATCAATTGAAGCAATAACCAACGCCTAGAATAAAACAATAAACTAAAGCAGAAGAATTAAAAGAATGGACTTCGGTGTAGGATTCATATCCACTAACATTATGTTGCCGATCCTAGATTTTTTCTATGGGATCGTTCCTAGCTATGGATTTGCAATTATTGCCTTGACTCTTGTAGTTCGTTTCGCGGTCTATCCACTCAGTGCCGGACAAATTCGCAATATGAGAAAAATGCGGATAGTCCAACCCTTAATGAAGGAAAGACAAGAAGAGATTCAAAAACGCTATAAAAGCGACCCAGCTAAACAGCAAGAAGAAATGGGAAAACTGATGCAAGAATTCGGCAACCCTCTAGCAGGATGCTTACCCCTACTGCTTCAGATGCCTATTCTTTTTGCTCTTTTTGCAACACTGAGAGGTTCACCATTTTCTGATATTAACTACCCAGTTGATCTACAAATACTGCCCAAGGAACAAATAGAAACAGTTCAACCTCAAGCCTATTTGAGCAAGTCCCAAAATATCTACGTCACTGACGGGGTACATTACCCTATTACTGCTTTACTTCCAGGTGGAAATAATCTAGCACTTGGGGAGAAAGTCAAGATAGAGTTTCAGACAACAGAAGGAAAAGCATTAGAAGCACTAAACAAAGAGTATCCTGCTAATGACTTAGAACCAACCTTCACAGTGACCAAAGGGGCAGAACGAGTCAAAATCAACCCAGATGGCAGTATTGAAGGCCTAGCAGTAGGAGATGCCACCGTTCAAGGGACAATTCCAGGTCTGGCCACTAATTCAGGGTTTCTATTTATAAAAGCTCTAGGACAAGTAGGTGTAACTTCACCTGATGGGAAAATCAACTGGGATATTTTAGCGATGATTGTCTTCTTTGGACTGAGTCTCTACATTAACCAAGAACTCTCAGGATCTAGTGCCCCTAAAAAACCAGGCGCAGAAGATCAACAACAGGCGATCAATAAGCTGACTCCAATTATCTTCTCAGGAATGTTCCTCTTCTTCCCACTACCGGCTGGGGTTTTAATGTACATTACCGTAGCCAATGTCTTTCAAACCTTACAGACATTTCTTTTGATGCGGGAACCCTTACCAGAGAACCTGCAAAAATTGATCGAAGAGCAGGAAAAAACCGTGACAATCAAAGAAGCAATTCCCTTTGAAAAGCGCTCCAACAAGAAAAAAGAAAAGACTAACTGATCCTATGAGCGATGAGCGTATTCTTGAAGGTAAACAATGGTTAGAGAAATTACTTCATCTAATGGGAGTAGAAGCTAAAGTAAAAACCGAACCCAGTCCAATGTCAGGTAAACGAACAAACGAACCTTGGCTAGTGATTGAAGAAAGTCAATTAACTCCTGAACAAAGAGAAACCCTTCTTGGGTCAAAAGGCGAAAGTTTAGACGCTATGCAGTATCTGATGAATACTCTCATTAACCTAGGGGTTCATCCCGATGAGCAAGCAGCCTTTACAGTAGAGTTAAATGGTTATCGCTTAAAACGACAAGCTGAATTACTTAGCTGGACTCAATCTCTAGTTGAACAAGTACGTCTTAGTCAAACAGAAGTAGAAATGAGAGATCTCTCTGCTGCGGAAAGACGGCAAGTACATAGTTTCTTGGAAAAGACCCAAGACGTTGCTACAGAAAGTAGAGGACAAGAACCGGACCGACGTTTAGTAATTCGTCCTCGCTAGTAATACAAAATTAAGATCTTAAGTCTACTCTTTCTGAGTAGACTTTTTTTCTTATCTTCCCTCTCAAGGCAATTGCAAGTTAAGCTAGAAAAAGAATTCTCAGGCTCATCTTGGGGAGTAGCTTAAATGGGGAAGATTAACTCCATGCTGCGGATCGTCACTCAGGCATCTGAGGCAGAGGAAGAGTTACAACGCATTAGCAATCAAGGTTTTAACCCGACTGAGATGCAACATATTGCTAGTAGGGTTAGAGAGACATTGACTCAAGTTCTCTTGAAGGGGGATCAAGCTCTTCTAGAGAGCCTCCCATCTTTTTTGGGAAAGTTCCGAGTAAGTGGTTCAGAACTTGACGCAGCTTATCAACAAGTCAATCAAGATTTACTTAAAGCTATTCAAGAAACTTGTCACCACTTGTTGAAGTTTTACCAACCGAAAGTGCCCAAAGCTTGGGTACACTTTGCCGAAGATCAGGTCATTATCGGTAAAAGATATACACCTATAGAAAGAGTAGGCATTTATATACCAGCCGAAGCAAGTAAAGGCTTGATGGCACTCTTACTCTATTCGATCTGTGCCAAAGTGGCCAAGGTAAAAGAGAAAGTTCTGGTTCTTTCTCCAGAAATAAAAGAGCAGGTTTTACCTGGACTTCTATTAGCAGCACAAGAAACTGGTATTACAGAAATTTACCGTTTACCTGGAGTACAAGCAATAGGTGCTTTAGCCTACGGAACCTCAACTATTGCTAAAGTTGATTTAATTCTTGGTGGGAGTGGTGATCTAGAAGTAACCCTAGCTAAGCAAATGGTTACAGGAAAAGTAAGGGTAGAATCTTATTTTAATTATTCCAATCTTTTCATCTTTGCTGATTCTCAAGCTGATCCCCTCGTCATAGCCAGAGATATCTTAGCGCAAGCAGAAGAAGGACAAAACTCAGCGGCTATCTTAGTGACTAAATCTTTGAATATAGCTCTCCAAGTTCAAGAGGAGGTCGAAAAACGATTACAAGATCGTCCGACTAAAAGTATTCTTCTAGAAAAAGCTTTAATCTATTCTGGCTTGATTATTGTGGTTGAGTCTCTAGCTATGGGTATTGAACTAATCAATAATTTTGCCCCACAAGCTCTACAATTAGCTGTTAGAGACCCATGGAGCTTAATCAATCAGATACATAATGCAGGGACTATTTTTATGGGCTATGACACCTCTAAAATGATTGGCGATTACTTCGGAGGTTCTGCTATTAATCTACTAGGTTATGGAGTCTCTCGTTATGCTTCTGCCCTGAGTGTAGAAACCTTTCTTAAACAGAGTAATGTTATTGAGTACTCGCCCCTTGCGCTTAAAAAACTCAAGCCGACATTACAAAGTCTCGCTGATACAGAGTTTAACTCACCTTGATTCATTTCGCTCTCACTATACTTCTAGAGCTAGTTTATAAAGATACCGACGAGAGAAGGTGGTCACCTGTGCAAGTTGTTGACTAGCTTTAGAACGAGAGATCCCCCCTTCTAGAAGTTGAGAAAGTTCTCTTTTGAGATCCTCCTCTGATAAAGGGTTTCCCTCGGAAGAGATTTTCCCTTCAACAATAAGGGTATATTCTCCCCTAGGATAATGATCTTTATAGGAATCAATCGCTTGAATCAAGTTTCCTCGCCATACTTCTTCATAAAGTTTAGTCAATTCACGGGCTAGCGCAATTTTTCTTTTTTCTCCAAAAATACTGATTAAATCTTTAAGAGTCGTCAGAAGTCGGTGTGGTGCTTCATAAAGAACTAAAGTACGCGGTTCCTGCTGGATGTATTCTAAACGTTCTTTTCGTTCTTTACTACCTGTTGGTAAAAACCCTTCAAAGACAAACCTATCTGTTTGTAACCCAGAAACTACTAAACCTGTTAAAGAGGCACTCACGCCAGGAATAGGGACGATTTGCACACCAGCTTTAATACAAGCTTTAACCAGTTCATAACCCGGATCAGAGATACCTGGCATTCCTGCATCTGTAACTAGTGCTATTGTCTTACCCTGGTCTAGATTTTCTAATAATTCAGGAATACGAAGACTTTGATTATGCTCATAACAACTAACTTGAGGTGTCGTAATCTGAAAATGTGCCAAAAGACGACCAGTATGACGAGTGTCTTCAGCAGCAATTAGATCTACTGTTTGAAGTGTTTTAATCGCTCGTAACGTGATATCTTCTAAATTACCGATTGGCGTACCCACTAAATAGAGTATCCCCTTTAACTGTTTCTCCATGACTGGATTATTTGTTGGTTTAACCACCTTGGATCTTATTTATCTTTTAAGAGAGTTTCCTCATCCTAATCAAAAATTAGTCGCTTTAGAACAAACTATAGCAGCAGGCGGTCCTGCAACTAATGCTGCTGTTACTTTTAGTTATCTACAAAATCAGGCTAAGTTGGTGAGCGTTTTAGGTGTACATCCTTTACACCACTTAATTAAAGCTGATTTAATAGCCTATAAGATAGATATTTTGGATCTCAAACCAGATTACACTGATTCTCCTCCTCTTTCTTCTATTCTGGTTACTCAAGGTACAGGGGAGCGTTCTGTAATTTCCCTCAATGCGACACGTAGTCAAATAACTAGTGCAGAACTTCCTCTAGATCTCCTCAAAGGAGTTGAAATAATTCTAGTGGATGGACATCAAATACCTATTAGTTACAACATAGCCCAAATAGCCCAAAAACAAGCTATTCCTATTGTGCTAGATGGGGGGAGTTGGAAGCAAGGACTTGATACTCTTCTCCCCCATATCACCTATGCTATTTGTTCAGCTAATTTCTTTCCTCCTGGTTGTCAGACTACTCAAGACATCTTTGAATATCTTCTGAGTTTTAATATCCCTCATATCGCTATTTCCCAAGGTGAACAGCCTATTCAATATTACTCATTAGGGACATCTGGAGAGCTACCTATTCTGCATACCAAGGTAGTTGATACTTTAGGAGCGGGGGATGTTTTACATGGGGCATTCTGTCACTATATCCGAGATAATAGCTTCATTCCTGCCCTCACAAAAGCTAGTTTACTAGCTTCTAAGTCCTGTCAAACCTTCGGTACTAGACAATGGATGGATACACCAAATACATAATTAAGCTAAACTGAGTATATATCTTATAGTGATACTTTTATGAAAAAAAATAATTTACTTGAATTTCCAGAAGATTTTCTTAATAAGATTATTTGTGGGGACTGTCTTGAAGTAATGCGGCAAATTCCCTCTAAAAGTATTGATTTAATTGTAACTTCTCCACCTTATAATCTTAAAAATTCGACTGGTAATGGTATGAAAGATGGCAGGGGAGGTAAATGGGCTAAAGCTGAATTAGTTAATGGTTATAAAACTTATGATGATTGTCTACCACATGAAAAATATGTTTTATGGCAAAGAGAATGTTTAGAAGAAATGCTTCGATTAATTACTGAAGAGGGAGCAATTTTTTATAATCATAAATGGCGTGTTCAAGATGGTCTACTTCAAGATAGACAGGATATTGTTTCTGGTTTTCCTGTTAGACAAATCATTATCTGGAAGCGAAAAGGCGGAATTAATTTTAATCCTGGCTATTTTTTGCCAACTTATGAGGTAATTTATTTAATTGCCAATAAAGGATTTAAGTTAAAGCCTAAAGCTAATGCTTGTGGTGATGTCTGGGAATTTATGCAGGAAACAAAAAATTCTCATCCTGCTCCTTTTCCAGTTGCTTTGATTGAGAGAATTATTACTTCTACTAATGCTAATATTATCTTAGATCCATTCATGGGATCAGGTACTACTGCATTTGTGGCTAAGCTTTTAGACAAAAATTATATTGGTATTGAAATAGCTCAAGAGTATGTAGAAATAGCAGAAAAAAGAATTAATAATTCCAATATTTTTCAATCTTTAATTAATTCTCAAGAGCAAATATCTCTAGATCTCTTTTCAGCTAATTAATAACTAAAAGATGATTATTTGTTATACCAAAGAATCGTTAATTGCCAAATTAAAAGAAATTAAAGCTAAGGGTTGGATACTTAACACAAGAAGTGGAAATGATGGTGCAGTCGGCAATATATTAGAAGATTTGTTGGGACTACAAGAAAATAACTTACCTATATCTAATACTGCAGAATGGGAATTGAAAGCTAAAAAGACTAAGACAAATTCTCTAACTACTTTATTTCATTTAGAGCAATCTCCAACGGCACTTAAATTCATTCCTGATATTCTTTTACCTAATTATGGTTGGAGGCATAAAAATGCAGGTATAAAATATTCTATAGATGAAAAAAGTTTTCGACAGACTATAAGTTGTAGATCTAGAAGTGATAGAGGTTTTACTGTTGTTCTAGATAAAATTAATCAAAAAGTTGTGATATCTTTTGATGTAAATTCTGTTTCTCTAAAGCATTCTCAGTGGTTAGCAGAAGTAGAAAAAAATATAGGATTAGGTGAATTGTCTCCTCAGCCTTATTGGGGGTTTACGGATCTCTATCATAAAGCAGGAACAAAGTTACATAACTGTTTTTTTATTTTGGCAGATAGAAAAAGAGATAAAAGTCAAGAATATTTTCATTATTCTATTGGCTATAAGCTTTCTAATTTTTCTTTAGATAGGTTTATTGATGCCATTGAAACTGGCGATATTCTTATTGATTTTGACGCTCGAACTGGTCATAATCATGGAACAAAATTTAGATTTAGAAGCGGTAGACTACAGGAATTATATGAAAATATTGAACAAATAATGTAGAAGTAAATTGCATCCATCTTGTGATAAAGGAATGGATGCAATAAGTACATAATTAAGTTGAACTTCCCATCTTTCTTAACCAACGATAATGAGAGACCATACCCGCCCAGAAGGAATTATGTACTAAATAATTGACCCCATATTCCTGGCAAGTTTCCTCAACTATCCCAGAAATAGCCGGATAGTGGATGTGGCAAATTTGAGGGAAGAGATGGTGTTCTACTTGAAAGTTCAATCCACCCAGAAACCAAGTAATTAAAGGGTTATTACGAGAAAAATTAACTGTTGTTTCAGTTTGATGGACGACCCAAGGTTGAACAATATCTTTGGTTCCTTCTAAAGGTAAAGGAAAGGCTGCTTCTTCTACTGCATGAGCCAATTGAAAGACTATACTGAGGACTATTCCTAAAACGAATGTAGTCACTGTATAGAAGGCTAAAACAGTCCAAATAGAATGAAACAGTAAGGGAATGATAAAAGCTAAAGTCAAAAAAAGTGCCTTTCCTACAACAAAGATCACTAAATCCCAGCCTTTTGGTCTTGGGTACTTATTTTCTCCCATTTTCCCACTTAAAACAGACTGGAAATCATCATATAACTGCCACTTAATGGCCATAATTCCATAGAGTAACCAGAGATAGTAATGTTGCCAACGATGGAAGGATAAATGAGGTTGTTCAGGCGTTAGACGGCCAAAAATTCCGATCTCTAGGTCGTTGTCATGACCCAGAATATTGACGTAAGTATGATGAAAGATAACGTGTTTCCAGTGCCAGTTATGAGAACTACCACCAATTAATTCTAGGGATATTCCTGCTAGCTTATTGACCCAAGGACGACTAGAATAAGCTTGATGATTCCCGTCATGCTGAATATTAAAGCCTATCCCTGCCATAACTAGTCCTAAGAGGATAGAAATAATCAGGGATTGCCACCAGGTATGCGCGAGAAATACCAAAGAACTATACAAAGAGAAAAAAGCGAGTAGCAGAACAAATGTCTTGAGATACATTTGGGGACAGTCGCGTTCTGTAAACCCATTTTGGTAAAAGAAGAGGTCAATACGTTGTCTAAGCTCAAGTTGAAACTGATTGCTCTTAGCGAATTTCAGCTTTCTGCTAGGTTCTGCGGTTAGATGCTTCCTGTCATTGGGGACATCTCGAAGCTTTTGCTTCTGGATCATGAAATCTCCTTAACTGGGCCTTAGTTTAACTCAAAGAAGGTATCTTATTTGAAGTGATTACTCAAATCAAGATAGGATACCCCCTCTAATAAGATACTAAGTTTCGGGTAGTTTAGAGATCGTCAAATGGGATCAAACTTTTGCTTAATCTACAGCATCTTTAACAGCGTCTTTGGCATCTTCAACAGCATGATTAACTTTAGACTCGGCCTGCTTAGCTTCACCTTTAGCTTTATCTTCATTATTGCCAGTCACTTCACCTACTGCTGCTTGAACTTTGCCTTCAATATTTTTAGCGGTTGCTTTGATTTTGTCTTTGGCGCTCATAAATTTTTAACCTGTAAATTTTTTCTTTTCTTATCTACAGCATGACAGGCTAATAGTGGAATTAACGTATAGCAAAGGGTTTGAATACTGTATAACTTGTCACAATTGTCTTAAAAAACTCAATTAAGCTAGAAAATTACCGCCATTCTCTTGCCTCTAGTTCTTTTTGGGGTAATAGTAGGGCTGCCTCAATCTCTTCTCTGACTGCTGTTGTCACTTCACAATTACTGTTGAGACAATCCATCAGAAGTTGATTAGCTTCATAATAGGACTGTAAGACTTGTTCTTGTTGAGGGTTAAACTGCCAGTTTTGTTGAATATTGCGATATTGGGAAATAGCAGATCTTAACTTTTCAATCCATGCTAGATGGCTACCTGTCCACCAAGTTTGAAACTCTCCTTCCTGCTGATTGAGATTAGGTAATTGATCCTGAAGTTTTTGCAGAGACTGCTTTAAGCCAATGTCTAGAACGATTGAGAGGGCATTACCTAAAGCATCAGCGCAAGCATGAGCATGGGCAAAATCACTACTAGACATGGCACATTCTAGAACCAGGTCATCTAGTGCTACATCTAAAAATACTCCCTGATCTAGAGTAGAAGCTAAGGCAAAGTGAGGCGCTAAATGAGGATTTCGAGCCATCGCAAAGTAAAAAGCTCGAATAGCGGCTAGTTTAGGGGGGGCAGGGACATCTAAAGATTTCTGATTAGCCCAAGTTAAAAATTCTTGCAACTTGGGGTCTTGTGCGACTGATAAGTCAATTTCCTGCTTCATTAACTGCATTAGTGAGTCTGCACTCTTTAACATAGCTGCTGTTAATAGGAATATTTCACGCCAGCGCGGTTCTCTGATATGACTCACTAACCCCTCTAATGGTCTGTCTAATCCTTGTAAATTATGATTAGCGACGATATTTCTAGCTGTAAAGTATTGCTGGAAGACCAAATGAGAGAAGGAGAAAATTCCCTGCACCCTTTCTGCTAATACTCCATGTTCTAACTCAATAGCTTTGAAGACTTTTTCACTATCTAATTGTAATTCATCTGGGTCAGTAGAAGCATTAGGCATACTACTTAGATACTCAGTAATATACTGCTCAATAGTATGCTGCTCAAAGAAGTATTGACCCTCTTCAAAAGTAGCAGAGGCTATCTGAGAAAGGAGTTTGAGCTTTTGTGGCAGGAGAAATACCCGATGGACTTGATCCCTCTGAATACCCCTAACCTGATCCCATTTAACTAACAGCAAGTCTAAACATTGCTTATAAAATTCTGCTCCTTTGGTGGGAAATTTTTCTTGATAATCAAAGATCCAACAAGCTAGATGCAGAAATAAAGGGGTGACTACTAATTTACGAAATTGTAAGTTTTCTGGTAAGTCTATTTTCTTAATAAATTGCTTGGCTTTTTCTTGACCATCTTGGCTATTTGATTTGGTTACTGCGGTGAACCACTTTTGAGCAAAAGAACTAATTTGTTCTTGGCAAAAAGGGGCGATTTCAACATCTATGAATCGCTTGATGTTGTTTGCTTTAGCTGCAGTTCTACAACTTACGATAAAGAGGTTATTTTCATATTTATCTGAAAACCTACGAATTTCTTTGATCACAGCGCTGTTATCTTGACTGAGAACTTCATCTAGTCCATCTAACAAGAGTAAAACTCTCCCAAAACTTAAGAGAGTTTCTATGCTGGAGGGATCAGCAATTCTCGATCTTTGAAACTCCTCTTTTATATAGTTTAATAGGCTCAACTCGCCACTTCCTTTACACTCGTCAGCAAAATCTCTCAAGCTGACAAAGATCGGGACTCGATTACCAGAAAATCTGCCTAAGTTACATTCAACGGCGAGATATTGCAAAAAGGTGGTTTTTCCAGATCCTGGTTTTCCTAATACCCTCAATCTTGAGTATTTATTTACTATTGTAATTCCTGGCTTTTGTTTTTGAGCAATTTCACCTAGTCCAAATCGCTCAAATTCCTCTGGGGTGACGTTTTGTACTTGATTAATTTCTCCCCATTGTTTGCTGGTAATCTCTTCTAAAATATTGACATCTATATACATATCATCCATATTTACTGGACGACTGATATCTAATAGATGCAGTTTTCCACATTGCTCTTGAACTTTATCATACCTTTGTTGACGTGTCTGCTCGACTAGACTGTCAATATCTACAATTTTATTCTCAACCGTCGTAACTGCTTCTCCTAATTCTGCTGGAGGATCTGCGGCAATAGTGCGCCAATCAAGGTCTAAAATCGAACAAATTTCCATAAAGGTATAGCGTTCAACTGGCTGACCTGTAAAAAATCTCCAAACTGGTTGACGAGTTTTTAGGTTGACTTCTAATGCGAGGTTTTCTTGTGTCCAACCTTTAAGTGCAAAAGCTTTTTTTGCTTCTTTTATCCCCACTTGTGATGCGCGGAGTGATCTTTTAGCCATAAATAAAAAGGCGACTTTAATTTTGTACGCATAAATATTAAATTTTTCTTAATCATTTCGATTATATCTATTTTTTTAGGGTATACCAACTCCCACATAGTTAACTTAAACAATTGAATTAATGCTGTTCTACTCTAGGATGATCTAAGTTAGCTGTAAGGTCTACCCCACAAGGCTTGTAACTAAATTTGTTTGATTTCTTTGCTCTTGAACACGAACTTTTTTCAAATAATACGTACATTTGTATGTAATTATATTGCTAGTGTTTGAGAAAAATTATCTACTGTAAGCTTTCTCAGGTCTAGGATACAAGCAGTCATCCTGAAGATTTAAAAATCAATCAAACATAATCTACAAGTTATACGCTAACTAAAATAACAAACCGTTAGGATTACAAGTGATCGTTAATTGATAGAATAAGGTAAATTGTGATGACTCATAACGTTGATACTGCCCTTGAGACCCTTCTAGTAGACACTGCAGCTTATCCAGTTAATAATGTCAGGTTGCTCGATACCCTCAAAAATACGCGACCATTAATTCTTTTTGCCTTGACAGATGATGCTTTAAGCCAACGTCCTAAGAACACTTTAGTGCCTCTACTGAAAAACGTACGACTTTTGAGTGAAGTTCTAACTTACCATCTAATTACTGGTAATACGATGGCAGTTAACTTAGCTAAAGCAGATTTAGAAACCAAAATCCCCTTAAAACCTAATCTGAGAATTCAAAACGTGCTAACAATTCTCAAGGTTAGAAGATTGTGCCTAGATATGGAATATAAATAATTGTAACAATTTATACTATTGAAGGTTCAGATGTCAAAATCGATGCAGATAATGGTGTCAAGATCAATAACGCCAAAGTTTCTACAGCTGATGTAGCGGCTGATAATGGGTTCATTTATATTATTAATACAGTGTTGAGGCCTGCTTAAATAAGACATAGTGTCTTATGGGTAGTGGCAAATTATGGAGACTACCCCTTATTGTGTAAAGATTTAAGACATTGTTAGACAAATCGAACAACTTTAGCCTTTTTAAACATTCAGATAGACATCATTTAGAACGTTCCTCTGTAATCATTGTTAAATAGGGTATCAACTTATCGCTATTTCAATCAACGGTGGTGAAAAATATGTCTTACTTGCTCTCAACCATAAAATCCGAACAACAAAGCGAAAAATTAAATCAAGCACTCTGTTATTACATCAATATGACAGAAAAAACTCAGATTATCAGAGCGACTAATCAAGCAAAATGCTATCTTGAGTGCCTTGTTTTTCCAAAAGAGAGAATTTTATTCACCACATTGCCAGACTCTCACTTAGAAGTTAATTCGTTTGATTTTAATGGAGAAGTAACAAAGGAGATTGACTGTAGATTACTCTACATTTAATCAAAATAAGCAACGTATTATTTATGCCTAAAGATAGAAGATTAAATTACTCAATCGAATTATCGTTTAAGCATGAGAGACAAAATGAATTAAACACTCTATCTCTCAATAATATAAGGAGGCGACTATGGGTCTAGAAGATAAGATTAAGGCGACTGCCAAAACTATTGAAGGAAAAGTCCAAGAGGCAGTAGGAGAGATGATTGGTGACCCTGAAACCAAAGCTAAGGGACAGATAAAACAAGAAGAAGCAGAAGCACTGCTATCTCAAAACGCTGAAGATACCGAAGCTGGAGAAACGAAAGTACTTACTGAACCTAAAGACAAAAAAGAAGAAGTAATTGAGCAAGCAAAAACATTTGAAGGCTCAGACAAAATAGAACAATTTACCACCTTTGAAGAAGCAAAAACTAAAAAATAGGAGTTCAAAATGATTTTAATTCGCAAAATTCTCTTAGTTACTAGCTTAGTTTTACTACTGATAGCTACTGATGTTAAAGGTAGCTGGGCTGTAAGCTTTTCTGACCAGCAACCCGTAATCCTGAATATATTCGGAAACGCTAAAAAGGATATGGAAGGAAAAACTCAGGAAAACATAGGCAAAATGACTGGAAACAAGAAAGATCAAGCTATAGGAAAAGCCAAACAAGTAGAAAGTAAAGCTGCTCAAAATACACAAGATACAGTCAGTGATCTTACTGATAAGGTCAAAGGTAAAGCTAAGGACATAAAAAACAGTATGCGTAAAGGTGCAGACGAGATAAAAGCTAGGGTCTAACATCCGAGCAACTTGGCTCTTTGTAGTCAACTCAAAGAAAAAAGTTAAATAATCAGAAAATGCAGATTAGAAACAGCTTTAAATCTAGCTGCATTTTCATACATACATCTTTAATAAGGGGAAAAAACATGATTAATTTGATTTGGAGCGGCGTAGTAGTACTTTTTATCCTCTGGTTGTTGGGGGTTTCCATCCACATTGGGGGTAGTTTAATTCACTTGTTGTTAGTTTTAGCTCTGATTGGTATAGTGTACAATATCTTGACTGGCCGAACAATTGTTTAATTCTAGGTCTGGTAAAATTGCACATAGAGTGAAGTATTCAAGATATTTTACTCTATGTTTTATTAACTGAATTGTAAACAAATCGTTCCCAATCACCGTACAATCACCATTTTTTCCTTTGTGACGAGCACCTGTGTCATCTGTATGTATATATTCTGCTGTTGACAAGCCTGCCAATAAGCTAAGACGCACTTAAATCGGATACTAGGATTTCTCCCACACCCTACACCCTAAACCCAGTCGCCCGATCTACTCTACGAGAACTACACCAGCACTTTAAATGCTTAACAGCTTA
>CASBQB010000337.1 GCA_949127655.1 Chroococcales cyanobacterium PMM_0086
AATTTCAAATCATGAAATTTCTATATGATAATAGTATTTATTTTAAGTCTAATCGTCCAACTTGTATTATGTATTATGTAACAACAGGCAAATGGAGGGATGATGAAAATCTTAAAGGAACTATAAATTTATTGAAAAAAGACATTGAAGCTCAAGAAATCTTTGATACAATAAATTTTATTCCAGTAGATGCTAATGGTCTTCGACAAATACATAATTTAATTAATAACAAAATATCTAAAAAAATTAAATTTGAAAAAAGAATATCAATTCCTGAAGTTGAAGCTCAACAAGCATATATTGGAGTTCTACCTGCCAAAGAGTACTTAAAATTAATAACTGATGAAGAAACATCGAATATTCTTAAAGGAATATTTTATGATAACATTAGAGATTTTGAACAAGATAATGATGTTAATATAGAAATAGAAAATACAATAAACAATGGAAATCAAAAGTGTTTTTGTCTTTATAATAATGGTATAACTATTATTGCTGAAAGTGTTGTGTTTATACAAGATACAGTAACTATCTCAGATTATCAAATTGTTAACGGATGTCAAACAAGTCATGTTCTTTATAATAATCGAAATGAAATTAAAGATGAACTTTATATACCAATTAAACTAATTTGCTTAGATCCAGAAAATAATATAATTAAAAATGATATTATTAAAGGTAATAATAGACAAACACCGATTACACAAGATCAATTAAGCGCTTTAACTGATTTTCAAAAAAATCTTGAAAAATATTATGAAAGCATGATAGAACATAAAAAATTATATTACGAGAGAAGATCTAAACAATTTAATGGAATATCTAGTATTGAAAAAATAAGAATAGTAAGTATTTCCAATCAAATTCAGTGCTTTTCAGCAATGTTTTTAGGAAAAGCACACAAAATTAGATATTACAATAGTAGTTTACGAGAAGACGTAATAAATAAGATATTTTTATCAGAGCATGACCCAATAGGTTATTATGTTAGTGCTTATGCAAAGTTTAGACTAGATAGCCTTCTTAGAAAAAAACAAATAGAAAACAAATATCGTCCTTTTCAGTATCATATGCTTAATATTTTTAGAATACAAATTTCAGGAGAAAATATGCCAGATATTAAATCAAAAAAATTTATAAATTATTGTCAGAACATGGAAAATGTTTTAGAAGACGATACTAAGTGTAAAGAAGCTTTTTTAAAAACCACTACTATAATTGATGAAATAATTTGCACAAATTATAATAAAGAATATAATAGAGCATACGCAAAAACAGTTGGGTTTTCAGAAGAAATAGAAAAAATACTCACAAATGGTAGATATGGGAAAAACACCTCCCTTTAAATCCCTATTGCTGGAAATAAGGACTTGTTAGACATGGTGAACTATGAAGGCATCCCAATTTATCGGACTGCTGATTTTCAAAGAGTCCTATTGCAATTAATCCTCTCTGGAAGCCTCTACATCTCTTCTAACAATACTGATATTAAGACATTGAAAAGTCTGATTATCAATGTCTTTTTTTGTTAATATCTTAATATGAATGAATTAGCACTTAGAAGAGAAAAAGTTGATGTCCTCCAGTATCTGATGCAAGATACTAGAAGTCCTAATACTAAGAGGGCTTATCTAAAGGATGTTCAAATGTTCAGTGAATCTATTAGGGTTGACATACAAGAGTTCTTGCTACTGTCAAGAGAAGAGGCTCTCGGTTTACTCCTCCAGTTTAAAGCTAACCAGATAGAACAAGGTCTCAGTGAGGCCACTATTAACAGAAGGCTGGCTAGTATCAAAGCATTGGTTAAGATGGGAAACTCTCTGGGTCTATGCAGCTTCACTCTATCTGAGGTAAAGGGAGAAAAGATACAAAAGTATAGAGACACAACGGGTGTTAATCAGGATGTCTTTAAACAGGTCTTATCATTACCTGATAGGACTACAACCAAGGGAAAGAGAGACTATGCTTTGCTTAGACTGCTTTGGGAGAATGCCCTCAGAAGAGGTGAGGTAGCTAAGTTGAAGTGGGTGGACTTGGAGATACAAGAGAAAAGGTTGAAGATTTTTGGCAAAGGTAGAGGGAATCAGTCTGAGTGGATCTCTTTGTCGGCTCCTTTGATAAATGCTTTGGAGGATTGGCGCTCTGTTTCTCCTAATATTAAGGAGCATATCTTTCTAGCTCTAGATACTGCTAATTATGGTAACGGTCTTGCTACTAATGGCATCTATCTAATAGTTCGTGGCTACTTTGAGAAATTGGGTATTACTAAGGTAATGTCACCTCATAGAATACGTCATTCGGCTATTACAGCAGTGTTGGATGCTTCTAAGGGCGATGTTAGAAAGGTACAAAAATTCAGTAGACATAAGCAGTTAGATACACTGTTAATATATGACGACAACAGAGTCAATGCTCAAGGGGAGATGACTAGTTTGGCTAGTTCTTTGTTGGATTAAAAGTAAAATAGATGTGAGGAATAGTTGAGAAAATGCACATTATTTCTCGCAAAAGTTTAAACGAATTTGCTCAAAAGTATCCAGAAACTAAAACAGCTTTAGCCCAATGGTATCAATTGATGAAGCAAGGAGAATTTAATTCTCTCGCGGAATTAAGACAAGTTTTTCCCACTGCTGACAAGGTAGGTAAGCTAACAGTCTTTAACATTGGGGGGAATAAAATTAGACGCTATTGCTGCTATTCACTATAATCGCCAAAAAGTCTATATACGGGCTGTTTTAACCCACTTAGAATACGACCAAAATAAATGGAAGGAGTAATTAAAATGCCAACTATTGATTTACAAAAGACAGAACAAGCTTGGTCTAATTTAACTGATGTAGTCTTTATCCCTCATACAGAGGAAGACTATAACACTCTTTGTGGAATGTTAAATAACTTAATTGATGAAGTGGGAGAAAATGAAGCCCATACCCTAGCCTCTTTAATGGAAATCATTGGGGTTTTAATTGAACAATATGAGACGGAAAATATACCAGAATTAGATATTAACGAGTAGCTATAGTAGACACTTCCTTTGAAGAATGAGGAAGCTATTAACGAAATTAGAAGAAGTATTTAAACTTAAGTGATAATTTTTTTTCCATTAAGTTTAAATATACCATAAGGGGAGGACTACTCTTTCTGGATTGGCCAAAAACTAGTTTTTAGGTCTCGTAAGCCTTTGTGCTAACCAAATACGATGTTTCTGGTGGCTTAAAAACCGCCATCAAGCCTTGTAGGTCATACATACAAAGGGTCATCTGCACGTGACAGTCGAAGTAAGTTCGCCTACCCCAAATTCGTCTGATTAGCTTTTTTGCCTAATTCATTGCTCCTTATTATCGCGGTCAAGAGTACAATTCTGCCTTCGACTATATAAGAATTTTTGCCCTTACCCCCAATGGTCGCCCCGAGGTAGATGTTGAGCCATTTTGAGTAGTGTACATTGGCTCACTGAAAATATTTATCTCGAACAAATGTTTTAGTAAGAAAGGCTGGTTGTAAATTGGCAGTAAGACACTTATCTGCATTGCCCCACACCTTAAGGAAATAATCAATATAAACTATATTGTGACTTAAAGGATAAGATTGCCGTTTTTTTAAGCTATAGGTTGCCTAACCCAGAGCCAGACTGGCTTTATGGCTGAAATGACCTTTAGCTCACCTGTGCTCGCTCAAGAAAAATATCCCTAAGTCTTATTCAGACTGGATTCAGTCGATAATGAGCGGAAGAAAAAGTGATGGTTACGCCCTGGGGCACCTGCGACTACACCAGCGTTCAAACTCTTGTGAAGAGAGCGTTTTCCCTACTTATTTCTTTTTTAGATTCACGGCAAGCTATAACTTAAATTTAAGAACTCACGGCAAGTTTATTCTTTAATCAAACTCGGCAATTAGTTCAGGTTAATCGAAATAATGAGGCTTTCAGCCTTTGATGCGGCAAGCTTATCTTTTAAATTTCGGCAATCTTTTACTTTAAGTCACAGCTGCTGTCATTTTATGGTTGAAAAATGGTCATCTGTTACTTAAAGGAATTGTTTGCCGCAACGGCAAGCTTTTCCTTTAATTTGACCGGCCATCTTATACTTTAGACAGTCGCTACCGTGGTTCATCTGATGGAAACCATTGGTTTTGTGTTCAAATTCCATCATTCTCAACATATTTAGTTAGAAAAGTTTAGTGACAAGCGGCAGGCTTTTACTTCTCGTTTGAACTTTTGGCAATTTTATCATTTAATTGGTTAAGAGCCGGAAACGAATACACTCTTAGCAGGATTGGCCTTCTATCCTTTGCCTGTAGACATTCTTAGCTGCCTAATTTCTCATGAGTGTGCTGGCGGGACTGCTGGCTATGTTTTAAGTATTGTAAATAATCACTCAAAATATAGACCTATCTAGTCAAATATCGTAAAAAAGACTAGTTTTAGGATACAATAACAAGCGAGAGGTCACTGATTTCAAACCTAACTCAATAAA
>CASBQB010000338.1 GCA_949127655.1 Chroococcales cyanobacterium PMM_0086
AAGGTCTCGATATAGGCTGGACGTTTGTTTTGATAATCAAGATAGTAAGCGTGTTCCCAAACATCCATAGTCAACAGGGGTACTTGTCCTGCTGTGAGGGGGTTGTCAGCGTTACCAGTTTTAGTGACTTTCAGTACATCTTTGTCAAGTACTAACCAAGCCCAACCACTACCAAATTGAGTGGTACCTGCTTTTTTGAACTCTTCTACGAAGGCTGCGAAACTGCCAAAGTCTGCAGTAATTTTCTCAGCTAGAGCGCCTGTTGGGGTGCCTCCACCGTTGGGTTTAATGCTGTTCCAGTAGAAGGTGTGGTTCCATGCTTGGGCGGCATTATTGAAAATACCTGCTTTAGAAGCGTCACCAGCAACAGCTTTAATTACCTCTTCAATAGATTTTTTGTCAAGTTCTGTATCTTTGACTGCTGTATTGAAGTTGGTAACATAGGTAGCATGGTGTTTGTCGTGATGAAACTCCAGAGTGCTTTTAGAAATGTAGGGTTCTAGTTCTGTATAACCATATGGGAGGGGAGCAAGTTCGTATGACATGAGCGTGTATATCCTCTTGGTTGCCTTAAGATTTAAAGTTTGGTTTGTTAAGTTTTATTGCAACTTGACATACTTGATTATATCTCAAAAAACTAGGGGTATGGGAGCTTCTATGGCATAACCCTGAACATAATCAATACCGATTTCTCTTAATTTTTGCAAGATATCTTGATCGCAGACAAATTCAGCAATAGTTTCAATTTGCATAGCATGAGCTATGTAATTAACAGATAAAACAATACCGTAGTCAATAGGTTCATGGACTATATTTTTAACAAAACTGCCATCAATTTTCAGGTAGTCTACAGGTATAGTTTTGAGGTATTTTAAAGAACTGGTTCCACTGCCAAAATCATCTAAAGATATTTTACTACCTATTTTTTTCAGAAAATAAATAAATTCTAAGGCTTCTTCTAAATTAGTAATAGCAGCAGTTTCTGTAATTTCAAAGCAAAGGGTATGAGCGAAAGAAGCATTTTTTTCTAATATTTTTTTGAGAAAAGCGATAAATTTATGATTACTGATACTTGCACCTGAAAGATTGATCGAATATTGGGTATTAGTAGGAGGAGAGATAAAATGAGAGGTATATTCTTCTAAAAAATGATGCACAACCCATTGATCGATCAGGGGCATTAAATCATAACGTTCTGCGGCAG
Organism: Chroococcales cyanobacterium PMM_0086; assembly: GCA_949127655.1. Lineage (GTDB taxonomy): Bacteria > Cyanobacteriota > Cyanobacteriia > Cyanobacteriales > Microcystaceae > CAISPN01. The sequence continues at coordinate 1,205 of CASBQB010000338.1, forward strand.
GGATAAAACTATTAGGGAAGATAATATTATCTTCAGCATCCAAGAGACGTATTAAGATTTCCTGATGATTTTTAGTGTTATTTAAATCGAGAGGGACAATTTTTTGTGAGTAGAGACGGAAGCGCTTTTCCTCTAAGGCTTCATTAATACGAGTTATCCATTGTCGTTCTTGACGTTGTTGCAGTAATTCAGGATCATCCTGACGATAGACATGAACGCAGTTACGACCCTTAGCCTTAGCGACATAGCAAGCGGCATCAGCAGCACCTAGTAACTGGTCCAACCCTTGATTAGCACTTAATTCAATACGCACTAAGCCAATACTGACACCGACCAAGAAGATTTTACCCTGACAGAAGAAGCGAAATTCTTGAATAGATTGTCTAATTCCTTCAGCGATAGTTTGAGCTTGTTCTAATGAGCATTCATGGAGTAAGAGACCAAATTCATCACCGCCTAAACGTCCTAAGATATCCACTGGACGGATATCTTTTTGCATAACACTAGTTAGTTGACGCAAGAGTTGATCCCCGGCCAGGTGTCCACAATTATCGTTAACAATTTTAAATTGATCTAGATCTAAATAACAGAGAGTATGTTCAACTTGAGAAACAGCTAAAGTGTTCATAAGTTGACGTTCAAATTCTGATCGATTAACTAATCCAGTTAGAGTATCGTGTGTAGCTTGCCAAGAGATTTCTTGAGCTAAACGGCGAGAGATAGTAACATCCCGAAAGACGATCACCATTCCAGTAATTTGACTATGATGATTGCGTAGGGGACTAATGGAATAATCAATACCGTATTGATGCCCAGAACGAGATATTAAAATAGTCAAGTCCGTTGAATTTTTGAAAGTTACTCCGGTTAAGATTTCATTAATAGGATTGATAACTGGATGGGAACTTGACTCATTAATAAGTCTGAAAATCTGCTCTAGAGGCTTGAATTTTGCCTCGGATAGGCTCCAACCTGTCAGACGTTCAGCAATGGGGTTGAGAGCTTGAATTTCGCCTAGAATGTTAGTAGTAATGACTGCTTCTGTAATAGAATTTAAGGTAACTTGAGCTAATTCTTTTTCTTGAAATAAGGCTTCCTGGATTTTTTGACGTTGAGTAATTTCTTTTTCTAGTTCTTGAGTTTGACGTTTTACCTCTTCTTCTAAAATCTGAATCATGCTGTACATTTCTGTTAGATCCAGACTTTTGAGTATATTAGTCTGTGTAACAATGCCCTGGAGTTCACCTTGAGACCCTGAAACCACTAAACGTTTGACCAAAAGTTCCTTCATGTCGTTTTGTACTTTCCAGAGAGAATCTTGAGGACTAATCAGAAAGAGAGGTGAACTCATAATAGTCTGGGCCTGAGTATTGACTAAATCTAGTTTGAGTTTTTGAAACTGGACTATATCCCTTTCTGTCACAATTCCTACGGGGATCTCTTGTTGATTTTCTTCTATAGTAATTACAACACAACTAACTTGATGTTCGGCCATCTGTTGGCAGAGATCTAGTACTGAAGTATCGATAGAAGCAGAAATAACAACTTCGGTCATCACTTCTTTGACCAGACGAAGTTTGAGGAGGTTACTAAAATTGAGAACTTGTCTAATACTTGTGCTAGTAACAAGCCCAATCAGGGCATTTTGAGCATTTACAATAGGTAAGTGTCGAAAGTGCTGTTTATGGATAATTTCCAGGGCTTCTGAGATATCTTGATTTTCGGTAGCCCTTAAAGTAAGCACATTTTTAGTCATCACTTGTTCGATTCTAGTATCTGAAAAACAAACTTTTTGAGCGGTTAGTTTAACAACGTCCCTTTCGGTAAAAATCCCGACTAATTTGTCAGACTCAACTATTAAAACGCAACTAGAGTAAGAAGAGACTTTTTCTCCTTGTTTGGAAGATTGACTCATGAAGTTGAGAACTTCAGAAAGTTCTGTTTGAGGTGGAACAATCAAAGGATCAGGATCTATGGCTTCAGAAAGAAGGGGTAAAGGAAGTCTGGCCATATTGCGATGCTGCATATTTTTCTCAAAGTCAAGGTCGCTCTCTTTGAATTGTATCATTATTGCTTTTACTCAGTAGTCATGGCAATTTAAGATCCGTCTACCAAGATAGGATATAATTGTGCTCACCCTTTGAAACGTTAATTTAAGAAAAAGGAGAAAGCCATGCCCGAGGCAGTAGGCGTAATACAAACTTTAGGGTTTCCTGCAGTCTTAGCAGCCGCAGACGCAATGGTCAAAGGAGGTAGGGTCATTTTGGTATATTATGGGTTAGCAGAAAGGGCTGAATTTATAGTAGTTATCCGAGGTCCTGTTTCAGAGGTCAATCAAGCCATGGCTGCTGGAATACTAGCTGCTAATGATACTTTTGGTGGAGAGGTGATCAGTCACTATACCGTTCCTAACCCACCAGAAAACTTAGTAGACGTCTTGCCAATTAAGCATACGAGCAAAGTAGAAAGATTCAGAGTTTAGCCCAGATTAAGAGATCTTAAATTTTAATAGGAGATAAAGAAAAGAATATGCCCGCACAACAAGCTGTAGGATCTTTAGAAACAAAAGGATTTCCCGGTGTTTTAGCTGCTGCTGATGCCATGGTCAAGGCCGGACGTGTTGTCCTGGTTAATTATATTAGAGCAGGTAGCGCCCGTTTTACCATCAATATTCGGGGGGATGTCTCTGAAGTAAAAACAGCTATGCAAGCAGGAATAGAGGCAGTCAACCGCACAGAAGGAGCGACTGTGGAAACTTGGGTAATTATTCCCCGTCCTCATGAAAATGTCTCGACAGTTTTACCTATTGACTACACTGATGAGGTAGAAATATATCGTTTAGCGGCTGAAGGCATAACAACCCGCAGATAATAAATTAAAAGAGGGACTCAGCGTCTCTCTTAGATTAACCTATCAATGGTTCTATATTGGATAGCCTCAGCAAGATGATGACTTTTGATAGTTTCTTGCTCGGCTAAATCAGCAATAGTGCGAGATACTTTTAAGATACGATCCATAGCTCTTGCTGAGAGTCCTAGTCTTTGAATAGCACCTTCGAGGAGTTGACGACTCATTTGATCTAATTGACAATATTGACGCAGGTGTTTGGGCTGCATTTGAGCATTACATCTGACTGCGCGATCAGCTTGGTATCTCTGGTAAGCATGACCACGCGCCTTTTTAACTCTTTCTCGAATGGTTTGGGAATCTTCCCCTAATGTCATACCAGTCATTTCCTCTGGTTTTAAACGACTGACTATCACCTGTAAATCAATACGGTCCATCAAAGGTCCTGAGAGTTTAGCCCAATATTGCTCTCTTTGACGGGAGGAACAGCTACAAGCTTGTATTGAATCTCCATAATAACCACAGGGACAGGGATTTGTGCTAGCAATGAGGGTAAACTGAGCAGGAAATTGAATAGACTGACGGGCGCGGGAAATACTAACAGAACCATCTTCTAAGGGTTGACGCAAAAACTCCAATACAGTACGCTTAAACTCTGTCAGTTCATCTAAAAATAGTACTCCCCGATGGGCTAGGGAAATTTCTCCAGGTTTAGGATAACTTCCCCCACCGACTAGAGAAGGGCCTGAAGCAGAATGATGGGGGCTACGGAAGGGACGGGTTCTAATTAGAGTACCACGTTCTTTTAAGAGTCCAGCTACCGAGTGAATTTGAGAGACTTCTAGGGCTTCCTCAAAGGTCAAATCGGGTAAGATACTAGGTAAACGCCTTGCTAACATGGTCTTTCCACTTCCAGGCGGTCCGACGAAAACTAGATTATGTCCCCCTGCTGCTGCAATTTCTAGGGCACGACGAGCTAAATTTTGTCCTTTGACATCTTTTAAGTCGGGTAAATTGAGGGGTATGCTAATAAGATCTTCTTGTTGTTGGAATGTCACTGGTTGAAAGTCTTCTGGATGGGTGAGAAATTCTGCTACCTCACGGAGGTGTTTAAAACCATAGACAGCTAAACCTTCAACAACAGCTGCTTCTTGCGCGTTATCATAGGGGACAACTAATGTGGTAATATTTAGACGCTCTTTAGCTGCTGCTGCAATAGGTAATACTCCGGCAATTGCTCTTATACTGCCATCTAAAGATAATTCCCCTAATAGTAGGGTATCTCCTAACAGATGGGCACTGATTTGTTCTGAAGCGGCTAAGATTGCTATACTGATCGGCAGATCGAAACTAGGTCCTTCTTTTCTTAAGTCTGCAGGTGTTAAATTAATGACTATTTTGCGCATGGGAACGCCAAACTCGGCATTTTTCAGGGCTGCTTTTACCCTTTCTTTTGATTCTTGAATAGCAGTATCAGGTAGTCCGACCACTGTAATATTAGGTAGTCCCCCCGATACATCTACCTCTACTCCTACTTTAATCGCTTCTAACCCCAGTAGTGTTGCACTCCAGACTCTTGCTAACATCTGTTTTCTTCTCTATGCTGTCTTTAAGTATTGTACTCAATTAAAGCGTTTTTATGCAGATTCTTGAGAATACTTCTCTAGTCTAGTTATTTACTCTCGTCCTCTGGGACTTTGTGCTTTTACTATTAATTTAGTACATTTATAGAGATAGTAAACATTAACTCGCTACGCGAGAAGCGGGCTACAAGTCAGACAAAGAGCACAATGTCTCAATACCTCTCGGTTAAGTCTAATCAAGGCTAAACTGAGTATGGATAGACAAAGAAAAAATTTAGTGATTAGATGCAACTTAAAGAATTTGATTTAATCTCACCAATCATAGAATCAGTAGATGTATTTCAAGCAATAGAAACAGTAATACCAACAGAAGTCATAAAAGAGACATTGAAAGAAACAAATAGTCTAGAAGAAAGACAAAGAAAACTCCCTTCTGAACTAGTAGTTTGTTTAGTAATAGCGATGAATCTTTGGTCAAAAGATTCAATGTGGACGTGGGCGTAGCCGCCCGTAGGGTAGTCGCCCGAAGGGTGAACAGTCTTAAAAAATCTAGTTAATGGTCTAAGTAGACAGTGGACTCTTCTGGGACAGTACTGGAAAGTACCAAATAGTGGGTCAATAAGTGTTGACGCAGACCCTGCGGGCGGCTACGCCCACAGCCCGTAGGGTAGCAAGAGCTAGAGTAGGTCCTCAAGTTATGAGTAAATTGTTCTCAAAAATAGCTCAGGTCAGAGGAACAGAACAAACACAAGGAGCATTCTTAGGAGGTTTACGCATCATGGCAATAGATGGAACAGTGATGGATGGGGGGCGATAGTTCAGCTAACGCCAGGGTCTTTGGTTATCCAGGAAGTCCCAAAGGTACTAAAGCATCTTTTCCGAAAATACGTTTAGTTATCTTGATAGAAGCAGGAACACATTTAATAGTTGATGCCTTAATCTGTTCTTATCGGATAGGGGAAAGAGTCAAAGCCAAAAAACTATTAAGGTCAGTAAGTGAAGGAATGCTCTTGATGTGGGATAGAGGACTTCATTGCTATGCAATGGTTTATCTAACTATTAAACAAGGTTGTCAATACTTGGGACGGAGAGGGCGCTAATGTTAAGTTTCCTTGTGAACAAATTTTAGCCGATGGCTCATATTTAAGTTGGATTGCTCCAGACGGGAAATCTAAAAAAAAGGGTTGTTCGAGAATTCAGGTAAGAGTGATTGAGTATACTATTGAAGGGGAGACAGAACAAAAAACTTATCGCTTAATTACTAGTTTGATGGATATTGTTCTCTTTCCTGCTATTTTACTCGCCACCGTTTCTCTGACCGAAGGTCAGTATATCAACCCTACCCTACGGGCGGCTACGCCCACGGGCTGCCGCGCACCACAAGTCAACAACGTTGGGAAACGCGAAAGCACGATTGATCAATTAAAAACACATCTTAATGGACGTAAAACTCCTATACTGACCGAAGGTCAGAAAAACGTTCTCTTAATCCCCGTGGGGTGGTACTGCAAGCAGAAACACCCTAAGTTTATGGTTGGTTATTAGGACATTATGCTATACTCTACCCTTCGGGAACTACGAGAATCTTCGATACGTTCTTTAATGTGTCAAGCAGCCGAAGAAGCTGGGCTTTCCCCTCTAAGATTAGGTTTTACTGGTTCTGTTAATGTCATTAAACGCTCCCTTGGCCACTTTCAAAATCTTTCTCCTGAACAACTCCCTTTTTTTTTCAGTAAACTTATCCTAGATATTTTAGACGAAAAAATTCCTCCTCGGAATGGTCGAACTAACCCTAGAGTTGTTAAAAAACCACGCTCTAAATTTCAAGCTAAAAAACCAATACATAGAGGAACAGGTCTCAAACTTTCCCCTCTTTCTTTTACTATTCTTAATACTGCTTAATTCTTAACCGAGAGGTATTGCACAATCTCTAATTTAAGTTTTAGGGGAGTCACAATAAAACAATTAATATCGATTTTCGGGGTTAGTAGAAAAACAATACATAATTGTTGACTAATTGGGAAGATAAAAAATTGGTAGGATTATACAACACTCGAGGAAGAGGCAGAAAGCGAATATTTAATACACAACAAGAACAACAAGTTAAAAATTGGGTAGAAGAGTCACCTAAAGACCTAAAGAAAGTTTTAATAAAAGTGGAAAAAGAATGGAAAATAAATGTGAGTAAACAGACAATTAAAAGAATCTTAAAAAAGAATAATTTTATATGGAAAAGGATAAAAAGAGGCTTGAGAGGAAAGCCGGAAACATGGGAGTATGAAGTAAAACTTGAAAAACTTAATGAATTAAAAGAACTAGATAAAAAAGGAGAAATTGATTTAAGATATTTGGATGTTGGCGCTTGCGCTAGCCCGTAGGGTAAGTGGTTTCTCTTTGACTCCTTATATTCCCTATGGTTGGCAAGAAAAAGGAAAAACAATAACGATTAAAAGCGGAAAAAGGAAAAAGTAAAAGATTAAATGTTTTAGGATTACTCAATTGTCGAAATGAATTTGTTTATGAAAGTTACTGCGGCACGACAAGTAGTAAGACAATCATTGATTTTTTAGATAAGTTTAGTGAAAATTTGTCAATAAAAACTATAGTATTAATGGATCACTTTTCCAATTCATACAATTGATCTAATTTTAGAAAAACAGTCGGAGTGGAAATCAAAAAAATTAGAAATATTTTGGTTACCAACTTATTCACTAAAGTTAAATTTGATTGAAATATTATGGAAATTTATGAAATATGATCGGCAGGCTCTCGTAAGAGTATGGATGGAAATTGAGGCGTATTCCAATTGGAAAAGTTTAGTTAAATACGTTAATAAAATTCGCGTTTGGTGTTGGTAGTGAGTATGTAATTAATTTTGTATAAGCACTTAGCAAGACTCTAAACCTGCTAATCTAAGGAGTACTAAAGTGAGCATTGGGTTAAGAATATCAACAAATAGGTGATCTTGACTGGAAAAAAGAAGAAAATAGAAAGGTTATCTAAATTCATGCAAAAATGATGAATTGGTTTGTCAAAATTGAGAAAGGGATTGTCGATAAAGCTACCTTTGATCAATATGTTCCTGCACATAAGGCCTATGTCCGTCAATTAATTGCCCAAGGACATCAGGCCCGTACAGGATATTGGTCAGAACTAGGGGGAGGAATGCTTCTTTTTCAGGCAACTTGTTTAGAAGAAGCCAAGTCTATTGTAGCTAAAGATCCCCTAGTTCAAAATAACTGTGTTGTCTACGAGCTTCACGAATGGCGGATCGTGGTCAGCTAGGGTTCTAGTCCAAGCAGACTGACTAAGAGTGCTTTTTGAGCGTGCATACGGTTCTCAGCCTGCCCCCAGATGCGCGACTGTTTACCCTCCATGACTTCCTCAGTAATTTCCTCACCTCGATGTGCAGGTAAACAATGTAAGATTATTGCTTCTGGATCAGCCAATTTTAAAGAGTCTGCATTGATCTGATAAGGCTG
>CASBQB010000339.1 GCA_949127655.1 Chroococcales cyanobacterium PMM_0086
CAATATGAAGCAGGAACCTGGGGACCTTCTCAGGCTGAGTGGTTGATTAATCAAGATGACCGTCGTTGGCGTAGATTGTAAACAAGGATTAAATATATGACTTCTGCTCCTTTAGTTTCACTGCAAGCACCTAAGGACATCTCTATAGATGATATCGAAGGTGAGTTAAAAGCAATATGGCAACAATATGACCTCACAGAAGAAGGAATAGCAGCCACTAGAGCCTCTACCTTTACAATGGTCATTTATGAACCAGAACCTATACAGTCCCTCTTAGCTGTCCTAGGGTTCTATACAGGACCTGTAGATGGGATCGCCGGAGGCCGCACAGCAGCAGCAATTAAAGCCGCTCAGAAAACTTATAAACTAGCAGAGACGGGCTATTCTAACCCAGAATTAATCGAACGTCTAAAAAAGGCTATAACTGAGGAAAAAGAAAGCGGGATAGCTAGTATCTACTATTCACCTGATTTAGCTGGTGCAGGTCTAGCCGATGCCATAGCTTTAGCTAATCCCTGTCGGATAATTACCCTCTGTCCAACAGCCGAAGCCGATGAACGGGTTAAGGTACAGGTCTCAGCCTACTGTCCAGTCCAAAAAAGAAATAACAATACCCTAACCTGTTGTGAATACGTCACCTTGAGAGGAACAGCCGAAGCTTTAGAGAGAATAGGGGGGATTATTACTGAGTTAATGATTCCAGAATTACCTAAATTCCTCTGGTGGAAAGCCTCTCCTGAACCTGACTACTCCCTCTTTCAACGTCTAGCCCGTCAAAGTAGAACAATTATCATAGACTCTAGTACTTTTGCCCATCCCACCGAAGATCTCCTAGAAGTTACTCATTTAATTGAGCAGAAAATGCCAGTATCTGATTTAAACTGGGCAAGATTGGCTCCCTGGTTAGAATTGACAGCTCAAGCTTTTGATGCACCAGAACGCAGGGTAATGGTTAAAGAAATTGATCAGGTAATTATTGATCATGAAAAAGGTAATGAAGCCCAAGCTTTGATGTATTTAGGCTGGTTAGCTAGTCGTCTGCAATGGCAACCTATTGCCTATAAATATGAAGGCGGTGATTACGGCATAGTCAAAGTGACTTTTAAAAGTGATGAAAAATCCTTCATTGAAACAGAACTAGCGGCTATTCCCCTGGCTGACTTTGGCGAAGTATTAGGAGATTTAATCAGTCTCCGTTTGAGTTCAACTAATCTAGATGCTGATGTTTGTACCGTACTTTGTTCTAGTACAATAGGTTGTATGAGAATGGAAGCAGGAGGCGGTGCCCAATCTTGTTATGTTCAACAAGTCACACCACTATCAGATCAAACAACAGAAACTCTCATAGGCAACCAGTTACAACGTTCAGCAGGAGATTTACTCTATCTTGAGAGTATGGCAGTAATGACAGCAATTCTCTCTCTAAAATCTGAGCAAGGATAATTTAAAATGACTCTGATAATCGCTGGTGAACGCAGTGGAGTAGGAAAAACTACGATCACTCTGGCTATACTGGCTTACCTATCTCAAAAGGGTTACCACATTCAATCTTTTAAGGTAGGACCAGACTACATAGACCCAATGTTTCATGCGGCGGTTACGGGTCATCCTTGCTACAATTTAGACCCCATCTTGACCTCAAAGAGCTATGTTCAATCTTGTCTACAAAAATACAGCCAAGATAAAGACTTAGCCATCATTGAAGGCGTGATGGGGTTATTTGATGGCTTACCTGTCAAAGATTATCTAGACTATGGAAGTACTGCCCATTTAGCGCGTCTAGTTAATGTACCGATTGTTTTAGTAATTGACTGCGCCAGGTTATCAACCTCAGTAGCAGCTATCGCCCAAGGTTATAGATCTTTCGACTCATCAGTTAAAGTAATAGGGGTGATTCTCAATCGGGTAAAAAGTTCACGTCATTTAGAGTTCCTAGAAGCAGCTTTAGACTCTATCTCTATGCCCATTCTGGGAGTCTTGCGCCCAAGTGATCGCCTAACAATTCCAGCGCGCCATTTAGGTCTAGTTCCCACTAGAGAGTTAGCAGGTCTAGGTGGTTTGATGGAAGAACTAGCTAGCTTAGCTGAACATAACTTCAATTGGGAAAAATTACTGCCCTTACTTCAAGTCTCCCCTTCTACTCCTTGTAATACTCCTCAATTAGAACCAATAGGTTCAGTACCTATCGCTATCGCTCAAGATAAAGCCTTTAGTTTTTACTACCAAGATCAATTAGAGCTCCTGCAAGAATTAGGGGCAGAATTGCTGCCTTGGAGTCCTTTAACAGATCCCTCACCCCCACCTCAAGCGAAAGGACTCCTCTTCGGTGGTGGCTTTCCTGAAGTTTTTGCCCAGCAACTTTCAGAAAATCACACCTGTAGACTAGCTATCTCCCAAGCTATTCATAAAGGAATGCCAACCTATGCTGAATGTGGTGGACTAATGTATCTCTCAAGCCAACTTACCACTCAACTTGAACAGCATTGGGCCATGGTAGGAGTTATTCCTACCCAAACTACCATGACCCCTACTCTGACACTAGGCTATCGTCAAGCTACCGCACTCACAGATACTTTTTTACTAAAAAAGGGAGAAACAGTCATCGGTCACGAGTTTCACTACTCCCAAATAACTCAAGTCAATGCTGAACCTCTCTTTAAAATGACCCCTTATGGCCAAGCAACAGCATCAGACCAGTCAGAAGGTTGGTCTAGAAATAACCTACAAGCTTCTTATCTCCATCTTCACTTTGCCGGGAAAATCCAACTAGCTCAAAGATTTTTAAGCAATTGTCTTGACTTTTCCACAAAAGCCAGTTAAGCTAATGGAGTTAGCTGAAAGAAAGTAAATCAGCCACATAGGCGACAAAGGAGGTGATGCCCATGATTGAAAGTAGTAAAAACATGGGTCTCCTAGTTGAAATCAGCCGGCTGCGCGCCGGAGCCGTTCTCTAGTCATAGACTAAAGTTCCTTCCGGCAGTTAGGTTCAACTGGCAGACCCGCAAAATAAGCTCCTGTTTTGATATCTTAAACAGGAGCTTGTTGTTTTAAAGAATTAAGAAAAGTAATAAAATTAACAAAAGGCTTCCTTAGAAATAATGTATAATGAGAATCAAGACTATAGACGGTTGTAGTCATTTTTATGTGAAGAGGAGTAGAAGATGTCAAAAGTCTTTTGGAAGTCGTTTTTATTAGGGACTACGGTTCTAGGAGTGAGCTTAACTCCATCACTAGTCGATAAGGCTGCAGCAGCCCCACTAGAGGGAGAACAAAACAATCTGAACCAGGTTGAAAGTTACAGCAAAGAAGGTACAATCACTGGAAAAGACCAAATCACTAGTGTTAACGAGTTACGTGACGTAGCCCCTACAGACTGGGCATTTGAAGCACTCCGTAGCTTAGTAGAACGCTATGGTTGTATAGTTGGTTATCCTGATCGCACATTCAGAGGGAACAAGCCTCTCAGTCGTTGGGAATTTGCAGCAGGTCTGAATGCTTGCTTGAACGTCATGGAGCGCCTGATCCAAGAAGGTGGGATCGGCAAAAACGATATCGATAAACTGAAAAGACTAGTTCAAGAGTTTCAAGGAGAACTGGCCGCCCTTGGTGCGAAAATAGACAACCTAGAAGGGCGTGTCTCCTTCCTCGAAAACCACCAATTCTCAACAACCACCAAACTGAATGGAGAGGTGGTCTTCTCAGTAGCAGGTGCTTCGACAGCTAATAATCAAGTTGTCTTCCAAAACAGGGTTCGCTTAAGATTTGATACTAGCTTTACAGGTAAAGACTTACTGATTACTCGGTTAGCAGCCGGAAACTTCACCAGCTTCAAGAGCGGTGCTAATATTGATGGGTTTCGGTTTAACACGATATCCCCCACAACATCTCTAGCCACTTCAGCTGGCGGTGGCGGCGACAACAACGTCAGTGCAGACTGGGTAGCTTATCAGGCACCTATTGAAATAAGTAAGGGTATAGTACTAAATGCCTATGTATCAGCAGTAGGGGGGCTATGGAGTGATTTTGTACCAACACTCAACCCGTTCTTCCAAGACTACGATGGTGGTAACGGTTCTATCTCAGCCTTCTCCCAAGAAAACCCCATTTACCGGATAGGTGGTGGTGCTGGGGCTGGATTTAGCTTACAACTAGGTTTCTTAGAAAGTCTTATAGGGCCTACATCTTTAAGTGTCGGTTATATGGCGGGACCAAATGCTAATAACCCTACTCAAGGCAACGGTCTAACCAATGGGAACTCGGCAATATTAGGTCAAATTAACGCAAACATCGCCAATTTTCTCAACGTTGGTTTTACCTACGTCAATTCATATCAACAGCAAGGAGTACCTATCTTCGGTCAAGGTGGAGGAGGACTTGGCAATGCTCTAGTTGGTACTCAATTAGCTAATGCGTTGGTTACAGACCCTGCAGGCAATACTGTACTTGACTCTCGGAAAGTTACCAACAACTACGGGGTACAAGCAGCCTTAAGCCCATTCAAAGGGGTTAGTATCAGTGCATTTGGAACCTACACTAATGTAAACTTTGTTGGAAGTCCAGACGCTGGAACAGGCTTTACTGGAACAGGAGAAATCTGGACTTACGGAGGGGGCATAGCCTTTGCTGACTTAATTAAAGAAGGAAGCATTCTAGGGGTCTTTGCAGGTGTTCAACCCTACTTCGGGAATGTAAGTACTAATTTACCTGGAGCAGTAACGCAGTTCACGACCGCCTCACCCATACAGGTGGAATTGTTCTACAAATACCCAGTCACAGACAATATCTCCATCACACCAGGTGTAATTTGGCTGAGTAACCCAACTCAAACCACTAACGCTAGTTCTCAAATAATCGGTGTTTTACGTGGAACCTTTAAGTTCTAGTAAAGACTAAGCGCTTTAATATAGTAAGAAGCCCCATTAATTGGGGCTTCTAGCATTAAGATCATTCCTGTTATTCTACTGTGAGTAATCCATATCTCATCCTAAAAGTAAGTTCACAAGCCACTTAAATAGAGATTAAACAGGCCTCTATAGACAACTGGTCAAACAATTCCACCCAGACAGTCTAGAAGAAGCAGCAGATCATGAAAGAATCGTTGTGATCAATGCAGCTTACGAGATTTGGGGAGATCCAGAAAGTCGTTCAGCCTATGATCGAAAGCAACAGCAATCATTAGATCGAGATAGTCGAAGAGCACAATGAGCACTTAGAAGTAATTGAATGGCCACAAAAGATCTATAGTCCTATTGAAAAATCAATTCATCAAATACTCAGATCTCTCCATAGACAAATAGACGACTTAGCAGCAGATCCCTTTGACGATCTACTGATGCAAGACTTTCAAGACTATTTAGATACTTGTCAGACCTCTCTAGAAAAGGCTAAGAGTCTCTTTGCTTCAAGACCTAACCCCGCCAAACTAGCCAAAACAGCCGCTAGCTTATATTATTGTCTCAATCAAATTACTGATGGTTTAGAAGAGCTTGAACGCTTTACCTACAGTTATGATGATACCGCCCTACATCAAGGACAAGAGCTATTCAGACTCGCTCAAGAGTTCATCTGTGAAGCAGCGCGAGGCTGTACAACCAAAGGCTCTAGGATACATCGATAAAATTTTCAATTTTCGTCATACGGTTTTCACTACTTGTCAAGCCCTTATTAAAAATCTTTACATTGCGTTATGGTTATTGGTATAAAGGTTAAAAGATTATCAAAGAGATAAAGAAATGAACAGCGATCTTGATATGTACAACAACAAAGATTTACTTGCTCCCATCGTTTTTAGTTCAGAGTTTAATAACTTTGAGCGAATTAACGCTAACCAAGCTTGGTCATTGTTTTTTACTGCAGGGAAAGAAGATCAAAAACTAGGCTCAAACCCAGAGGCCGGCAGGTTTTTGACCTATATGTTAGTTGGGATAGGTATAGCTGGTAGTCTTTGGGGAGTCGTCTTCACTGGTCTGACATAGCTTCATCCATAAATAAAAAAGTTCTAGTTACCTCTTACTAGAACTTTTTTTATGTAAATATTTAAGAGCTTTTCAAACAACTCAAACTATTTAAGCCTTTTCAAACATACAGATAGACACTACTTATGATATTACTCTGCAACAATTATCGTTATATGACATCTTGCAAGTTATCACCATCAAACTAACTGTGGTCAACAATACGTCTTACTTACTCTCAGTTTTAAGCGATGAACAAGAAAGCGAGAAATTAAATGAAGTGCTCTGTTATTACATCAACATGACAGAAGACAATCAGATTATCAGAGCAATTAATGCAGCAAAATGCTATCTTGACTGTCTTGTTTTTCCAAAAGAAAGAATTTTATTTACTTCAGTTCCCAACTCTCAGTTAGAAATTTACGGCTCTAGTGATAATGGAGAAAAAACAAGCATGATTGATTGTAAATCATTATATATTTACTAAAAAATACGCCCAGATTATAAGATGTAGAAGGCAGGAGGCAGTGGATCAACACATTTATTATTAAATGATTCACTTTTTATTAATTTAAGAATGTGAAGATTGAATAATATTTAATCAATGACAAAATAAGTTCTTAATTTAAGTTAGAGTCTAAGATAGAAAAACTTAATAAAACATTTGTCCTATCACTTTTAAAAATTAAGGAGAAAACTGTGAACTTACAAACAATGATCGAAGAGACTATCGAAACTATTGAAAGAGAGATTCAAGATACAGAAACACTAGTTTATCAGATCTTTAAAGATCTCTATGCTGCTGAAGACTCCCAAGAGCTTGTAGAACTCAAAGAGCAAGGTTCAGATAAAACTGAACAATTCACCACCTTTGAAAGAGGAAAAGTAGGAGTTTAAAATGATTTCAGTTGGCACTATCCTATTAAGCTAAGACGCACTTAAATCGGATACTAGGATTTCTCCCACACCCTACACCCTACACCCTACACCCGATCTTCACCAGCACTTTAAATGCTTAACAGCTTATTTGACAGCTTGCTTTCACTAGCAATAATCACTATTGTTTATTCTGTACTCACTGGAAATTTACGCCCATATCGAAGGTCATCTAATGGGTCGTCTCCTAAAACATCCTTTTGTTGATCTGATTTACCTGAATAAAAAGTCGAAAAATGTTAAGATAAATTAACAAATTGTCGTGATTTTATGCAATGTATAATTGACCGTCGAGCAGAATTTTCAGCAAGTCATCGTTACTGGTTACCAGAACTCAACGAACTAGAAAACCAAAAAAACTTTGGAGCCTGTAGTCGATTTCCTGGACACGGACATAATTATGTACTGTATGTTTCCTTGCTAGGAGAAATAGACCAATATGGCATGGTCGAAAATCTTTCATATGTCAAAAGTGTAATCAAAAAAGAAGTGACTAGTCAACTAGACTACAGCTATCTCAATGAGGCCTGGCCAGAATTTCAGCAAACCTTACCCACAACTGAAAACATAGCTAGAATAATTTGGCAGCGTCTAGCACCTCATTTACCCCTATATAAAATACAACTGTTTGAAACACCTAAACTCTGGACAGACTATCAAGGACAAGGTATGCAAGCTTCTCTAAGTATCAAAACTCATTTCAGTGCAGCCCATCGTTTAGCCTTACCTCAACTGAGTCAAGGTGAAAATGAGGCAATTTACGGTAAGTGTGCCCGTGTACATGGACATGGACATAATTACCACCTAGAAATAACTGTCAGTGGTGAAATAGATGCCAGAACAGGTATGCTGATTGATTTAGTAGCCCTACAAAAAGCCGTTGAAGATTACATAGTAGAACCAATGGATCATACTTTTCTCAATTTTGACGTACCCTACTTTCAATCTGTAGTCCCAACAGCCGAAAATATCGCCCTCTACATCGCCCAAACACTCAAAGATCCTGTGGCAGCTTTAGGGGGGGAATTGGAGAGGGTTAAGCTTATTGAAAGTCCTAATAACTCTTGTGAGATTTTCTGTAGCCAGGCTAAAATCACTGCACCCTATCTCTCACTTCAACAACCCGCCCAGATCAACTAAGTTTTACTACCCATAACTAATGATAGAGTCGCTTTAGAAGCCTTTTTTTAAAGATTGTTGTTGATTAGTCCGTAAAAAGTATCATGCTATGAAGACTCTCTGATAATATGAGCAAAAGCTAAGTCTATTTTGATAGAACAATGCTAATTTTAGTCATACCAATTAACATCCAGGATTAGGTTAAAGATGGAATCCAAACCCCAAACCGAAATTCAATCTTTCGGTGTCAGCACTGAAAAGGTTGGTAAAATCGTCTCCCCCAATAGCACTGATAAAGCTTGGCAAGATTATGTAGAGCCTGTTTTTGAGGTTTTGGGAAAAATCCCTGAGTCTCTAGGCAGCTTTTTTAGCGACTATCAAAGACCCCTAATTACTCTAGGTCTTATTCTCGGAGCTATAGTTACTGTAAAAGTTACTTTGGCTGTTCTTGACGCTATTGATGATGTCCCTCTTTTAGGCCCTATTTCACAATTGATTGGACTAGGATACTCTATTTGGTTTATTTATCGTTATCTTTGGAAAGCTTCTACTCGTCAAGAGCTACTCCAGGAGTTTGACGCTCTTAAAGAGCAAATTTTAGGTCAACATGAATAGATCAATCATTTATTAAGAAAAATCCCCGACTCTTTTTCTACGAGTCGGGGATTTTTAGGCTATTTCTCTCTATTCCGCATCATAAGCTGTCGCTTCTCTCTCTCTACGGCTCTCTTCAAAGACATTAAGATAGACGTAGCCAGCTAAAATAGCCCCTAAAATAGGCGCTAACCAGAATAACCATAACTGAGCAATAAGTGCACCCTGTCCACCGAATATGCCAGCCCATAACGCAACACCAGTACTACGAGCAGGATTCACGGAAGTATTGGTTATAGGAATACTAATCAAGTGGATCAAAGTTAAGCCCAAACCAATAGGAACCGGCGCAAAACCTGCAGGTGCTCTATGATCCGTTGCCCCTAAAATGATAATTAAGAACATGAAGGTCATCAAGACTTCTGTTAGGAAACAAGCTGCTAGGGTGTAACCTAAAGGTGAATGCTCATCATATCCATTAGTTGCTAAAGGATTAGAACCAGTTAAGGTGAATTTTGTTTTTCCACTGGCAATGATATAAAGACTCCCACCTGCTACAACAGCCCCTACAACTTGTGAAATGATATAAGGAGCTAATTCACTACCCGGAAAGCGTTTACCTGCCCACAAGCCAAAGGAAACGGCTGGATTTAAATGGCAACCTGAGATATGTCCAATAGCGTAGGCCATTGTCAGTACGGTTAAACCAAAGGCTAAAGAAACCCCCAAAAAGCCTATACCCAGTTGATTATTATCTCCTGAAGGAACTGCAGCTGCAAATACTGCACTCCCACAGCCACCAAAGACTAACCAAAAAGTACCTATTGCTTCAGCGATATATTTTTTCATGATTTATCGTAAGATAAAGAAATTTTCCAAATCATACCACTGACAACTAAAAAAAAATTGTTATGGTTATTTATTTATCACAAAAAAGATCTCAGTAACCAACCGAAAATCAAACCTATTCCCCCAAAACGTAGACCCTGCCAAAAAACATCCCCCATTAAGCCATTTTTGACAGCTAGCCAGAATAAACGTCTCAATTCATCATCTTTTAATAATCCACTCTCTAAAGTAACTTCTAGTATTTGCAATTCATCTCGCATCGACTTGACTTGCTCAACCATTTCCAAATCAGGTTCCACTTCCAGAAGCTCTTTTAATAGTTCTGCTTGCTGTTGTTGCGACTGTTGAATTTCCTGATAACGTTCTTTTAACTTTCTCAAAGACTCTTCAAGTTCGGCTAAACTCTTTTCAAATTCTGGGTTGGAAGCTTCAGAGGACATTTTTACTCTTTAACGATGAGAGAAAATTACTAGAAAACTTATTCTTCTAACTTAATGCGCGGATCGACTAATTTAAGTAAAATATCAGCCAAAATGTTACCGATAATCAACATAACCGCTCCCATCATTAAACTAGCCATAACCAAATAGAGATCATTAGCAGTCACTGCCTGTAAGATCAAACGACCTAGACCAGGCCAATTAAAGAAATTTTCGGCAATAAAAGCCCCACCTAATAGGCTAGCAAATTCAAATCCTAGTAAAGTAACTAGAGGATTAATTGCATTGCGTAAAGCATGAACATAAATTACTTTGTTCTCAGGTAGACCTTTAGCACGGGCTGTCTGTACATAGTCTTGACGTAAAACATCTAACAATTGTCCCCGCATTAAGCGTTGTAAGCCCGCAAAACTGGTGATACTTAGAGCAATGGTCGGGAGGATCATATGCCAGCCAATATCCAGTATTTGCCCAATAGGAGTCAATTGATCATGCTCTAAACTCTTCATGTTGCCTACCGGAAAAAGAGGTGCAGTATTTTGGGCAAAAATCAATAACATTAAGGCAGTGATAAAACTAGGAAAGCCCTGTCCTAAATAACTCAAGATGCGCAAAATCTGATCAATCAGACTGTTTTGCTTAACAGCACTGAGAATGCCTAAAGGAAGTGCAATGGCCCATGTCATTACTAAAGAAGAAACTGCTAGCAAAACGGTGGCGAAAACTCTTTCTAAAAGCAACGAAGAGACAGATCTAGAATAGATAAAACTATAACCAAAATTGAACTCAGTCAGAATTTGCCTCAACCAGCGCCAATACTGAATGACGGGCGGCTGATCTAAGCCAAACTGTTTTTTGAGTTCTAAGATAGTTTCTGGAGAAATTTTAGGGTTTTGACGTAAAGTATCTAAATAGTCCCCTGGAGCTAATTTAATCACCACAAAACAAAGAACAGAAGCTCCCAAGAGAGTTAAGACACCTTGTAACAAACGCCTAACTATGTAGACTAGTGCTTCATTTTCTAGTAGTCTTTTGGCAGATACTTGATTAATCATCAATACTCTACTAAAGAAATAATAGGTACATCTGGCAATTGTTTACGCCCTCTAAGGCCGGTTAACTCAATCACAAAAGCAAACCCCACCAATTGACAACCTGAATTTTGCAGGAGTTCTGCAGTTGCTTTAGCCGTTCCACCAGTTGCAATAACATCATCGACAATTAAAACCCTGCTGTCACGTTTAACGGCATCTTGATGTATTTCTAACCTATCAGTGCCATACTCTAATTGATATTCTATGCTATAGACAGCCCCTGGAAGTTTACCTGGTTTACGAACAGGCACAAATCCTGCGTTAAGTTGATAGGCTAGAGGAGTAGCGAAAATAAACCCTCTAGACTCCATCCCGACAACATAATCAGGTCTTAGGTCTTTTTCCTGACACTTTAGAGCTAAACTATCAATTGTCTGATGTAAACCCTGCGCATCATTTAAGAGAGTTGTTATGTCACGAAAGATAATTCCTTTTTTGGGAAAATCTGGAATATCACGAATAAGAGATTTAAGATTCATCATATAACCCTTTACAATGATTTATGCGTCCATTTGAATACCTTCTCTGCTGGATCATTATCCGGCTAGAATATCTGCCCCAGAAGTTTTGAGCAATGAGTATCTCTATAAGCATAATGCCTGATTCCGTTGATGCTAAACCACTAATCTTAGATATCTTACCCGATTATCCCATCACAGGACAGCGTTCTCTGCTGCACATACAACAAAGGATAGACTTAATTTTAATCGCTTTAGAAGCCCTAGAAATAGGAAGTTCTGAATTTATTTTCAAGATTGCCCAACAACTTGAACTCGACAGCCTTTTTAAAAACCCCTTAATTCTCTGGCGTTTACGCTGTACCAACCCCTGGCGACGCGCCTATACTCATAGTAATACACTCGATATAGATCAAGCTAAAGCTTTAGTGATCATCGCTAGTTATCGTGCTAAACAACTAACCATGCAAATTCGTCAGCTACTCGTGGCCGAACAACAGATGAGAGAAAAGAACTTACCTGTCGGGACACATTATCTCTTGAGTGAGTATTTAGAACAGTTTCGCTCTTATTTCCGTAGTCGGATGAATCTTCGTCGTACAAAGGTTGCTTGGTACTTAACACAAGAAGAGGAGTTAAATAATTTAGCCCTTTCTCTTCTACATCAACTCCTTTTCTGTACAGGAACTGCAGGAATGCAAAGATTCTGGAGTAGTCTATTTGATGGAGAAGTAACATGACTATTAAAAGAGAATATCGTTCACCCAACTGTACACTAGTTTTAGAGGGATTTGGAGATAATAATGCCATCTTTGACAGTATAGGAACTTCTCCTTTACTTTCGATTGTCATTAATGCAGAATGTCATTTTATCGGCGTAACCAACAAACTACAGGGCGGCCGAGTATTTTTAGATAGTTTAGTACAAAATGTTAGTATCTATGCTCAACAATCTCTCAGTGGGATTATTCACCCTCAAGTTAACTTGACAGAAGGCGAAAGAATCACTCTTGAAAGAGTTGAGAACAGCTATTTACATCGCCTGACTTGGTATCCTTCCCCTGAATTACAACAAGAACCGATCATCCTAGAGTTAAGTATAGTACAGTTATTTGATTTGGTGGAGACAGTCGATCAATTTCTATCTGATCTGCAGACCTTACCTGATCTATCCCCTAAATTACAACCCATCTCTAGAAATTATCGAAAAGCAGAAGAACCCACCTTATCAAGAGTTCTCCCTGCAGTAATAGGAACTGCTAGTTTAGCAATAACTGCTTTTGCCGTTTACTTTTTAGCAATTCCGACAGTACGGAAACCAGAAGACAAACCTCAACCTACCCCATCAGGATTAAAAGTTCCTACTCCTCAAACAGGAAGTCAACCGCCTCGCTAAAAAGTAAATCAGAAGAGGTTAAACTTAAAAGTAGGATAGTTTAAAGAGTCTCAAAACTGCCATTACCCTAAACAAAGACCATGCGTCGAACAGATGAAATTCCAGAGGCAATAAGAGAGAGACCTAGAAAAAGAGGCTCAAATTTTCCTATCATTCTGATACTTATTATCATCGGCTCAATAGGAATTGCTCTACTCAGTATTGTGTTGAATTTTCTATTGAGTCCTCACAATCCTCCCGCTACATCATCTATAGTATCACCAACTCAAACTTCAACAATTGAAGCAAGTCCAAAGATAGACCCACCAGAAAAAAAAGTTGAGAATATACTAGGTCATCTTCCCTATACTGAGGCTAATCAAAAGGAACTAAAACAGATAACCCCTGATGGACATACTCGCTTGCGTAAAGCTGCTGCAGAGAGATTTTTGGCAATGCAAACAGATGCTAAAACACAAGGGATAATCTTAGTACCTATTTCCGGTTTTCGTTCAGTCCAAGAGCAACAATATCTATTTTTTAAAGTTAAAGAACAAAGAAAACAAGCAACCAGCAAAAGGGCAGAAGTTAGTGCTCCACCAGGTTATAGTGAACATCATACAGGCTATGCTGTAGACATTGGCGATGGTCAAGCGCCCTCAAGCAATCTTAATCAAAATTTTGAACAAACAGCCGCCTTTAGTTGGTTAGAAAAAAATGCTAATCAATATAGTTTTGAAATGTCCTTTCCAGTTAACAATGCTCAAGGAGTGAGTTATGAACCTTGGCATTGGCGTTACGTGGGGGATCAAAATAGTCTAGAAACTTTTTATAAAGCGCAACAATTGAAAAAAGAGGTTAAATAGTGACGACAAACTTAATTAACTCTACCCCTTGGTGGGTAGAACGTTGGCTAGAACTTTTAGATTCTTATCGGTTCAAAAAACGTTTAGAAAGAGCGCGTATCTATGCTAGAGAAGGCAATGTTCTCAGTATTGAATTTTGTAACACAGGAGAGGTCAAAGCAGAAGTACAAGGCAGTGAAATAGAACCCTATCAAGTAACAATGTCCTTAAGCTGCTTCAGCCAAGAGGATTGGACTGGCGTGATTGAAACTTTGTCGCAAAGGGCGCTCTATGCAGCCCCTCTTTTACTAGGAGAAATGCCCCAAGAAATTGAACAGGCTTTTATGAACAATGGTCTAAGCTTATTTCCCTTTACCTTAGCAGAAGTTGAAGCGGATTGTAGCTGTCCAGATCAAGCTAATCCCTGTAAACATATTGGTGCCCTTTACTATCAATTAGCTGAACGTTTTGCAGAAGATCCCTTTGTCTTGTTTCAATTACGCGGTAAAACCAAAGAGGAAATTTTAGAGGGTATTCGTCTGCAAAGGAGTCAAGAGATGATCACTCTACCACTACAGGCGACCAGCCAAGAAATACCGACTGATCCAGTGGCTTTTTGGCGTGACAGCAACCTCTCCTTGAATACCTTAACGCAAGATAGTAACACCTCTTCTAGAACCATTTTAGACCTCTTAGGACGCATTCCCCTTCCCCAAGAAGAGGCAGAAGCTTTAGAAATCTATCTTAAACAGGTTTATCAAAAATTAGCACAGTCAAAAAATAGTTAGTTGCT
The DNA here is from genome assembly GCA_949127655.1 of Chroococcales cyanobacterium PMM_0086. GTDB lineage: Bacteria > Cyanobacteriota > Cyanobacteriia > Cyanobacteriales > Microcystaceae > CAISPN01. The sequence goes on from CASBQB010000339.1 coordinate 14,458, forward strand.
AAAAGATTGGTTATAGTCTATGATAAAAGGGAAAGGATTGGTTATAGTCTATAGAGTTTCTGAAAAACTAAAAGAATATAGCAGTTATTAAACCAAATGTGATAGGGGGAGAGTCCTTGATTCAAGCAACCTTGCATCAACTCAAAGTCTTTGAAGCGACTGCCCGTAATGGCAGTTTTACCAGAGCTGCAGAAGAACTATTTATTACTCAACCAACAGTTTCCAGTCAAATCAAACAATTGACTAAAACAGTAGGATTGCCCCTATTTGAACAGATCGGCAAGCGACTTTACCTAACAAATGCAGGAAATGAATTATTCTCAACTTGTCAAGATATCTTTGAAAGACTAGAGAATTTAGAAATGAAGATAGCTGATTTCCAAGGAACTAAACAAGGGAAACTGAGGCTATCTGTCGTGACTACAGCCAAATATTTTATTCCGCGAATTTTAGGCTCTTTTTCACATCTCTATGAAGGTATTGACGTTTCCTTACAGGTCAATAATCATGATCAAATTCAAAAACGTATGACCGAAAATATGGATGATCTATATGTTCTGAGTCATCTGCCAGAAGACATTGATCTAATAACTCAACCCTTTTTAGAGAATCCTCTGGTTGTCTTAGCCCATAAAGACCATCCTCTAGCCACTCAAAGTCAAATTCCCATAACTGCCCTGAATAACTTACCCTTTATTATGAGAGAACCAGGTTCAGGAACACGCAAAGCAGTTCAAGATCTATTTACCAAAAACAATGTATCAGTACAAGTTCGGTTGGAATTGGGTTCAAATGAAGCAATTAAGCAGGCCATAGCAGGAGGCTTAGGACTTTCAGTTCTTTCTAAGCATACCTTGAATTCTGAAGGGATTAACAGTGAAGTTGCCATTTTGGATGTACAACAATTTCCCATACATTGTCGGTGGCATATTGCCTATCTTTCGGGTAAACAACTTTCTGTAGTTGCTCAAACTTTTCTAGAATACTTACTTACTCAAAGTCCTCCCTTGATTTCGCCTATACCCAAAGGGGGGGAATATTTAAGCTTAGTCAGTTAGTTAAGGTAAATTTGGCTTACCTATAGAATTAAGTAGCAATTTTAGCCTTTAAGATGAACTAAGTTTCAGAAGTTGTCTAAGTTCACTAGCTGGCATAATTTCTTGATCCATGAATTTGATAATACTAGCGATACGCTCAAGTTGAGATTTATTAGTGGCTAATTTAGTTCTTTTATTATCGAACCAGATATTATCTTCTAACCCAATACGAACACCACCACCTTGACTTATAGCCAGAATATTTGCGGTTAATTGAGCATTTCCAATACCTCCAACAGACCAGATGGAATTTTGAGGCAAATCATTGACTATTGCCCCAAGATGAAGCAGAGATGCTTGTGCAGATGCAATATTACCCAGAATGATATTGAAATAATAAGGAGGTTCTAAATAGCCTTTAGAAATCATATAGTGTGCATAATTTAACATTCCTAGATCAAAAATTTCCAATTCTGGTTTGATGCCGTTTGTTTGCATTTTCTCAGCCAAGCGGATCACAGTATCTGGAGTATTAATACTCACAGAATTTGTAAAATTAAGAGAACTTAAAGTTAATGATCCCATCTCTGGACGTAAATCACCTTTCAAATCTAATACTCGTGATCGACTCTCAAAACTCGGATCTTTCCTACCACTACAAGAAATACACAAAATTAATTCAGGAGATTTTTGCCTAATAGCCTCTATATATTTTGCATAAATTTCTGGCTCCCCTGTATGTTCTTCCGATTCATCCCTTGCATGTAAATGAACAATAGTCAAGCCAATTGATAAACAATCTGCAATATCACTAGCTACTTCTTCAGCACTAATCGGCACATAAGGAGTCATTTGCTTTTTGGGCACAACTCCAGTCGGCGCTAGATTGACGATAATTTTATTTCTTTTCATAACGTATTTTCTTGCAAGAATAGTCTAGAATTATATCCTAATAAAAAAAGTATTCATGGGTCTTAATGTTTAGATAAGTTTCAAAATAGCATAGAGTCAGTAAATTATCACTTAATGAGCATTTTTTGTTGATACAATGCAAGATTGATTCTGGTAATGGTAAATGAGTATTCAAGATTGCGAACTAGTTCAACTACCTCAAGTTACTGACTCTCGTGGTCATTTAACTTTTATCGAAAATAACCGACATATTACCTTTGAAATTAAGCGAGTTTTTTACATTTATGACTTACCTAGCGGAGTAGAGAGAGGAGGTCATGCCAATAAAAAAATGCAAGAATTTTTAATTGCCATTTCGGGTAGCTTTGATATAATGTTAGACGATGGTTACAAAAAGAAAAAATATCATCTCAATCGCCCAAATTACGGTCTCTATATATGCCCAATGATCTGGAGCACAATTGATCAATTTTCCCCAGGGTCTGTTTGTTTGGCTTTAGTCTCAACTTTTTACGATGAGTCAGATTATTATCGTCACTATCCAGATTTTATTCAAGAAATTAACGATAAATGATGAAAGTACCATTTTTAGATTTAAAGGCTCCTTACCTTGAATTAAAACAAGAATTAGATGCAGCTTATAAGCGAGTTATGGAGTCTGGATGGTATATTCTTGGACAAGAAGTAGAGGCTTTTGAAACAGAATTTGCTGCCTATTGTGGAGTGCAATATTGTGTTAGTGTTGGCAATGGATTAGAAGCGCTACACCTTATTTTACGAGCGATGGATATTGATCAAGGAGATGAAGTGATCGTTCCAGCTAACACTTATATTGCCACTTGGTTAGCTGTTTCTCATACAGGGGCTATTCCTATCCCAGTTGAACCAGATGAAAAAACTTATAATATAGATGCAGAGAAAATTGAAGCAGCAATTACAGTAAAAACAAAAGCAATTTTAGCAGTTCATCTCTACGGTCAACCTGCCAATATGGATCTAATTAATGAGATTGCAGAAAGCCATAATTTGAAAGTAATAGAAGATGCAGCTCAAGCTCATGGTGCTTATTATAAAGGTAAGCGTGTTGGTAGTTTAGGAGATGCAGCAGGTTTTAGTTTTTATCCAACTAAAAATTTAGGAGCTTTAGGTGATGGTGGGGCAGTTACAACCAATGATCATCAGCTAGCTGATAAAATTAGTTTGTTAAGAAACTATGGTTCTCCTGTTAAATATTTTAATGAAATTAAAGGTTTTAACAGCAGACTTGATGAATTGCAGGCTGCTTTTTTAAGAGTTAAATTAAGAAAACTTGACAAGTGGAACGAGCATCGTACTAATATTGCCAATCAGTATATTAAAGCCCTCTCAACTTTTAAAAGCTTAACTTTACCTCATGTTCCAAGTTGGGCAAAACCAGTATGGCACTTGTTTGTTGTTCGTCATCCAAAACGTTCTGAATTTCAAAAATATCTCAATAATTTAGAAATTAGTACTATGATTCATTATCCTGTTCCACCTCATCTATCTGATGCCTATATGAGAGAACAAAATTATGGAAATTTTCCTATTACTGAAAAAATGGCTAAAGATGTTTTAAGCTTACCAATTAGTCCCCATTTGACTGAACAAGAAGTAATCAGAGTAATTGAGCAAAGTTTAGCAGGACAAGTTTTAAGAGAAGGAGAGCCATAATATGCTGCCAATTACTGTTGCAATGATTACATTTAATCACGAAAAGTATATTGGTGAAGCTATAGAAAGCATTTTGATGCAAACATTTACAAACTTTGAGTTGATTATTGTTAATGATGGGTCCACGGATAAGACTGAGGAAGTAATTAAAAATTTTAAAGATGACAGGATTATCTATATTTATCAAAAAAATCAGGGACCAAGTGTTGCGCGTAATAATTGTATACTAGCTGCCCAGGGAAAATATATTGCCTCGATGTCTGGGGATGATGTTTGTTATCCTGATCGACTAGAAAAACAATATCAACATATATGTGAATCAGAGCATAAAATTATTTTTTCTTGGGTTGATTTCATAGATGATGACAGTCAAAGGCTCAAACAAAAAGATAACTTTGCTAAACATTCTTTTAATCATGTTAATAGATCTCGCGCAGAAATTTTAAATAGGTTCTTTTTTAAAGGAAATTATTTATCTGCTCCATCGGCACTAATTGAAAGAGATATTCTTTTACAAGCGGGTCTTTTCTGTGTAACTTCTATCCAGTTACAAGATTTCGAGATGTGGATTAAATTAATTAAAAAGTACGATATATACATTATTCCTGAAAAACTTATTAAATATAGAATTCGTACAAGTGAGCAGGGAAATCTTAGTCATCCTTCTAACTATGTTCGAGCGAATTTTGAACAATCTGAAATCTTAAAGAGTTTTTTTCAAGATATCTCAATTGAGTTCTTTAAAGAATCATTTGGAATGAAACTAAAAAATCCTGCATTCGAGAGCTTAATTGAATATGAAATAGAAAAGGCTTTTTTATATCTAAGTCATTATTCTACAATAATTCAGAGTATTGGTGCGAGTCATTTATTTAATCTTTTACAAGATCCAAAAATACTAGCTATTGCAGAAGATAAATACAACTTCGGATTAAGTGATCTTTTTAAACTCAATCAAAATTTAATGTTTTTTAATCTAAAATATGAAAAATTGGAGAGGGAAATTAATCTAATCAAAAATAGTCCGTTATGGAAAGTTAGGAGTTATCTGGTTCGTTTAAAAAAATCTTTAATGTAGGAAAGCTATACACCAGCATCATTATAGCCATTTATACCTTCTTTAATAATTTTTGCTGGGTTGCCTACCACAATCGAGTTATCTGGTACATCTTTAGTGACAACTGCTCCAGCCCCTATTATTGCATTGCGACCGATAGTAACTTTGGGTAGAATTGTTGAACCAGCTCCAATAAAACTTCCCGCTCCTATCTGACAACATCCACAGAGTACACATCCAGGACCAAAAGATACATAGTCTTCGACAATGATATCATGACCAATTGATACGCTACGGTTAACTAAAACCTGTTTACCAAACTGACAATTTGCCCCAATGATTGAACCTGCATTAATGTGAATTCCCTCTCCCAAAAGACTCGATGAGGCAATAATTGAAGTCTTGTCAATAAGTCTGGCAAAGCGACTAAATCCCAACTTCCTTATTTCACTCTCAAGCAGTTTCCGATAAGCTGGAGTGATTAAAGGTATACTCACAGGCACATCAAGAATATCTGTGGTGATCTGATCAATTTTCAAACCATTAGGAAAACTATCGAGATTACTATTACCGAGGTTATCAATACAAGCCACAATAGTGATACCGCTACGTTTAGCAATTTCTATTGCTTCAAAAGCATAACTAGAAGCAATTCCGTATAAAACACATTGAGCATCAGATTCAGTATTCATCTTCTGTGTACCTTAGTGGTCTGCACCCGAAAATGTATTTTTTAGTAAAGATGAACCCTGATTAGTGGTCTGCACCCGAAAATGTATTTTTTAGTAAAGATGAACCCTAATTAGTGGTCTGCACCCGAAAATGTATTTTTTAGTAAAGATGAAC
>CASBQB010000340.1 GCA_949127655.1 Chroococcales cyanobacterium PMM_0086
CCAGAAGAAAAGCTTTTAAGAGCAATTTTCGGGGAAAAAGCCAGAGATGTAAGAGATAACTCTTTAAGGGTTCCCAATGGAGAAAAAGGAAGAGTTGTCGATGTGCGCGTCTTCACCCGTGAACAAGGAGATGAACTACCACCCGGCGCTAACATGGTTGTCCGCGTCTATGTAGCCCAAAAACGTAAGATCCAAGTGGGAGACAAGATGGCAGGACGGCACGGGAATAAAGGGATTATCTCACGCATACTCCCAATAGAAGATATGCCCTATCTACCCGATGGCCGTCAAGTTGATATAGTACTTAATCCACTAGGTGTACCTTCCCGTATGAACGTTGGTCAAGTCTTTGAATGTCTCCTCGGTTGGGCAGGTGAAAACTTAGGCGTGCGCTTCAAAGTAACCCCCTTTGATGAAATGTACGGTGAAGAAGCCTCTAAAGAAACTGTACACGGAATGTTAGCAGAAGGAGCAGCCAAACTGACTCGTGAATGGGTCTTTAATGAAGACCATCCAGGGAAAATACAAGTCTATGATGGCAGAACAGGTGAGCCATTTGATCGCCCCGTTACAGTAGGACAAGCCTATATGCTCAAACTAGTCCACTTGGTAGATGACAAAATTCACGCCCGTTCGACAGGACCTTACTCCTTAGTCACTCAACAACCCCTCGGTGGAAAAGCTCAACAAGGCGGTCAGCGCTTTGGAGAAATGGAAGTATGGGCACTAGAAGCCTATGGTGCAGCCTATACCCTCCAAGAACTGCTAACAGTCAAATCAGATGATATGCAGGGACGTAATGAGGCTCTCAATGCCATCGTCAAAGGAAAACCAATTCCTAGACCAGGAACACCAGAATCATTTAAGGTCTTAATGCGAGAGTTACAGTCTCTAGGTCTAGATATCGCGGTTCACAAGGTAGAAACAGCCGAAAATGGCGAAAGTCGTGATTCAGAAGTAGATCTGATGGTAGATCACCATCGACGTACTCCCAGTCGTCCAACCTATGAATCTCTCGGACTCAACGATCTAGAAGAAGAATCCTAGAAAAAGAGTTAAACACTCGGTTTTAGCTTCTCCCGTTGAACCTAAAACCGAGTTATAACTACCCTCACCTCTGCCTTAAGTCTACTATTCACTATTTCTTAGAAATTATGATTTTCTATAACCACACCATTGACAAAGGTCGCCTGAAAAAGTTAATCGCTTGGGTCTATCGTACCTATGGTTCAGCTCGTTGTGCTCAACTAGCAGATAACCTCAAAGACCTTGGCTTCCGCTACGCAACACAAGCAGGCGTATCCATCAGTGTAAATGACTTAACGGTTCCTCCAGCTAAAAAAGCCATGTTAGAAGAGGCAGAACAAGAAATTCGCCTCACAGAACAACGCTACGCCAGAGGAGAAATTACCGAAGTAGAACGCTTTCAAAAAGTAATTGACACTTGGAACGGTACTTCTGAATTACTTAAAGATGAAGTAATCCGCAACTTCCGAGTCACTGACCCCCTAAATTCCGTCTATATGATGGCATTTTCAGGGGCAAGAGGCAACATGAGCCAAGTCCGTCAGCTAGTAGGGATGCGCGGACTAATGGCCAACCCACAAGGGGAATTAATTGACTTACCAATTAAAACGAACTTTCGGGAAGGACTAACAGTTACTGAGTACATCATCTCATCATATGGAGCCAGAAAAGGTCTAGTAGATACCGCTTTGCGTACTGCGGATTCAGGCTATTTGACCCGTCGTCTAGTCGATGTCGCCCAAGATGTGATCGTCAGAGAGTTAGACTGTGGAACAATCAGAAACCTCACAGTAACACCAATGAAAGACGGGGATCGCGTGTTGATTCCCTTAGCAGATCGACTATTAGGCCGAGTCGTAGCAGAAGATGTGATCGTCAATGGAGAACTTATCGCTCGTGCTAACCAAGATATAGACGACGAACTAGCTAAAAAAATTGGACAATCAGTAGAAGAAATAAAAGTCCGCTCACCTCTAACTTGTGAATCTTCTCGCTCAGTCTGTCAGCGTTGCTATGGCTGGAGTCTGGCTCACGGTCACTTCGTGGATATAGGCGAGGCTATCGGAATTATTGCCGCTCAATCCATTGGAGAGCCTGGTACACAGCTAACTATGCGTACCTTCCACACAGGAGGGGTCTTTACAGGAGAAGTTGCTCGCTCAATTAAAGCGGACATAAGTGGCACGATCCACTTAAGTAGAGAGTTAGGTACTCGTCGTATTCGTACCCCACATGGAGATGATTGCGAACAAGTAGAAGTCTCAGGCGATTTAACAATTGTACCACTGGAACAAGGTGCAGAAAAAGTTAAATATCACCTCAACCCAGGTTCTCTCCTCTTTGTAGAAGAAGGCATGAAAGTTGAAAAAGGACATCTGATCCTAGAAGAATCAGCAGTCAAGCTTCAACGCTCCACAGAAAGAGCAACCAAGGACGTAGCTACTAACCTAGCAGGAGAGGTTTTCTTTGAGAACATCGTCCCGGAAGAAAAAACAGACCGTCAAGGCAATACCACCCGCATAGCTGGTCGTAGTGGTCTAGTTTGGATTCTCTCAGGCGAAGTCTATAACCTACCACCAGGCGCAGAACCCACCGTCAAAAATGGCGACCACGTCACAGAAGGCACAGTTTTAGCTGAAACTAAACTAGTTACTAATAATGGTGGACTAGTTCGGACAATCTTGGGCAGCCGAGAAATAGAAATTGTCACAGCTTCAGTCCTCCTAGATAGTGCCCAAGTTAAAGTAGAAACCAGTGGGGGCAGAGAACAACACGTCATCCATACCATGGATGGTCAACGTTTTCTACTAAAAATCACTCCAGGAACTAAAGTACCTAACCAATCCATCATCGCTGAACTAATTGACGATCGCTATCGGACATCCACAGGCGGTATAGTTAAATATGCAGGCATAGAAGTTAACAAAGGTGGTCGGAAACAGGGCTACGAAATCATCAAAGGTGGTACACTGGTCTGGGTTCCTGAAGAAACTCACGAAGTCAACAAAGACATCGGACTACTCAATGTAGAAGATGGTCAATATGTAGAAGCAGGAACAGAAGTAGTTAAAGATATCTTCTGTCAATCTAGTGGGATAGTCGAAGTAGTTCAGAAAAATGACATCCTGCGCGAAATAATCATTAAACCAGGCGATCTACACCTAGACATTACCCCTGAAATGATGACCTTTGAAAGTGGTTCTCTAGTTCCACCAGGGACAGAAGTTATTCCAGGTGTAATTGTTACTGAATTACGTCAAGTAGACTTGGTGGAAACACCAGAAGGCATGGGCATACTCTTAAGACCAGTTGAAGAATACACTGTCTTTGATGAACCAGCAGCACCCTCTCAAGGCTCTATTAACCAAGAAGGAGAACGCAGTATTGAACTTCGCTCCGTTCAACGTCTCTACTTCAAAGATGGTGAAAGGGTTAAATCAGTCGAAGGCACTAATTTACTAAGTACACAGCTAGTTTTAGAGATCACCTCTCAAGAAAGAGAAAGTATCACCCATCTAACAGCCGACATTGAAATTAAAAAAGATGAAGAGGCTGACTGTGAGCGCATTCAATTGGTGATCCTGGAGTCTTTAGTCTTGCGCCGCGATACAGAAACTGACCCCCATAGTGGCAGTGTTCAAACCCGCGTACTAGTCCAAAATGACCAAGAAATTCCTAAAGGTGCGGTAGTAGCTCGTACAGAGATTCAATGTAAAGAAAATGGCCTTGTAAGAGGCATTATCCAAGGCGGAGATGAGGCAGTACGTCGTATTCTGATTATGCGCTCTGCTGACCAATTCTCAATAACCACCCCAACTAAGCCTAAACTTAAGCCCAATGACTTAGTTGTGGCAGGAAGTGCCATTGTTCCAGGTAATCACTTAGAAGAGTCCGGTCAGGTAGTTTCGGTAACAGAAGTAAGTCAAGGCTATCAAACTAAGTTCCGTTCAGCCCGCCCCTATCGGGTTTCCGCAGGTGCTATCTTACACATAGAAGATGGAGATTTAGTCCAAAGAGGCGACAACTTAGTATTACTTGTCTTTGAACGAGCTAAAACAGGAGACATCATTCAGGGGTTACCTCGTATTGAAGAACTGCTAGAAGCACGTAAACCGAGAGAAGCTTGTATCTTGGCTCGTAAATCTGGCATCTGTCAAGTAGAATACGCCAATGATGAAACAGTAGATATCAAAGTGATTGAGGAAGATGGAGTGATTAGTGAATACCCTCTCCTACCAGGTCAAAGTGCCACGGTCTCTGATGGTCAAAGGATAGGTGGCGGTGAACCACTAACTGATGGACCAGCCAACCCCCACGAATTACTAGAAACCTACTTCAATTTTTATCTAGAAGAATACGGTATCCAGGAAGGTGCTCTTAAAGCACTCCGTAAAACTCAGAAATTCTTGGTTGACCAGGTTCAGTCAGTTTATCAGTCTCAAGGCATTGATATCTCAGATAAACATATTGAAGTAATTGTTCGTCAGATGACCCACAAGGTACGCATTGACGATGGAGGCGATAGTACTTCATTACCCGGTGAATTAGTTGAATTGCGTCAAATCGAAAAACACAATGAAACAGCCGCCATAACTGGGACTGCTCCCGTAAAATATACACCTGTTTTATTAGGGATCACTAAAGCATCTTTAAATACTGACAGTTTTATCAGTGCTGCCTCTTTCCAAGAAACAACCCGTGTCTTAACGGAAGCAGCTATTGAAGGTAAGTCAGACTGGTTACGTGGTCTGAAAGAAAATGTCATCATCGGACGTTTAATACCTGCTGGAACTGGCTTTAATGCCCATGAAGAGATGCTACTTGCCCCGGAAAGTCCAGATGAAAGCATTTACAATCGTTCTTCTTATGAAATGGGTGACCGCTATCTAGATGATGATGAGGACTTGAAACCACGTCTTTCTGTAGATAATCTCCATGATGACGATGACGTTCTTGTTGATGATAATATCGCTCGTCGTGTGCTTGGTAATGCGGTTCGTACCTCTAAGGAGGTGGTCAGTGAGACCTTCTTTGAAGATGATGATGAGGTCTTTGTGGATGAAGATGATCTTCTAGAAGAAGAATAAAACCTCTTAAAAAAGGAAGCAACCCTAACCCCTCTTCTACTAGGAAAGGGGTAGTGATGCTGCTCACAAAAGTTGTAGAATATAGTAGAATATAGTAGTAAATCTAAAAACCTGTGCTAAGATAAAAGTAATCAAAGCAAATAGGTAGAAAATGGGTAAATCAAAAGTCAGAGTGGTGAAAATAACCACAAAAGAGTTTGAGTTGAGTGACGGTCGAGTCTATCAACATCCTTTAGAGTTATTGCCAG
>CASBQB010000341.1 GCA_949127655.1 Chroococcales cyanobacterium PMM_0086
GCTTTCTGTAGTTTTTCTTTTTGTTCTGGTTTTAAATAATTTTTAGCTGGCATATTCCCTAACTTTCGCTTGATTCTTATTTCTATAATACATCATTTGAATGCCGAACAGCTTATCACACAATGACTCCTCGGTTCAACTTTTGAGATATAAATTCTGTATGAAAATATATCACCCAAAATCAGTCAAAGTCAACACCCTAGCTTACGCCTACACCCTACGGGCGGCTACGCCCACGTAGAGAAGCGAGTGGGAGTGGGTGGTTAAATTTTTAAGATGACCTGCTTTGAGCATGACAACAATATGTTCAATGCGTTCATACTCGTCTAACTCTATTTGCTCTGAGGCAGTAAGTTGATCGCGCTCAAGCAAGGTTTTAAGGCGTTCTTGCATGGCGGGAGTGGGTCTAAATTCAGCGATTTGTTTGGGGGTGGGATTGCTGGCAACGAAGTCAAGAATATAGCGATATAAATTGGTAGGGGTTGGGCTGTTATTCAAGAAATCAGGCAAGCGTTGAAGCAACCAGTCAGAGGGGTTTTCTCCTGTTTTTTAAAGTTGCTCTAGCAATTCGTCGGGAATATCTAGGGTGATTTGGGCCACATTAAGGGTTACAAGAGGGGAATACTTTTATTGTAATCCTGTTCGGATTATCAGGTACAATAGGCTTACCTTGGGAAAACGTAATTTTAGAACCTGTAGAAGGTGCGGTTAGTTTTTCGTACATAGACCTGATCAATAACAATTTTGTTGATATAGGCTCTATTCTTGCCTCTACGATCTCTTCTTATGTACAGATAATCTTGAAATGCCCACATATACGACCAAAACTCCCCCCTTAAACTTTCCCTTAACTGCAGTAGTAGGCTGTGAGGCCATTAAGCTAGCCTTACTCTTAGTCTCGGTTGATCCTAGCCTAGGTGGTGTTGTGATAGCCGGAAGGCGTGGAACCGCTAAATCTGTTATGGCTAGAGGATTACACGCCTTACTGCCCCCTATAGAGGTCATAGAAGGCAATCCTTATAATTGTGATCCTAAGGTCCCCCAAGAATGGGATCAATTGACTAAAACTCTCTATCAAAATAGCCCATCAGAAGAAATTCCCACAGCCATTATTCCTACTCCTTTTATTGGGCTACCTTTAGGAGTGACAGAGGATCGTTTGTTAGGTTCTATTGATGTAGAAGAATCAATCAAACGCGGTGAACCCGTCTTTCAACCAGGACTTTTAGCCCAAGCACATCGAGGAGTACTCTACGTTGATGAAATCAATCTACTAGATGAACAAATTGCTAATCAACTTTTAAGCGTCCTCAGTGATGGCTGTAACCGCATAGAAAGAGAGGGATTGAGTTTTGAACATCCCTGTCGTCCTCTTCTAATAGCTACCTATAACCCAGAAGAAGGAGACCTCAGAAATCATCTATTAGACCGCATTGCCATAGCTTTAAGTGCTGATGGAGTCCTTGGACTAGATGAACGTGTCCAAGCTGTTGCAGGTGCTATTGAATATTCGGCATCTCCTAAAGACTTTCTCAGTCAGTATCAAGAAGAACTAGAAGATCTGCAAACTCAAATTATCTTAGCTCGCGCGTGGCTCCTAGAAGTTACCTTCACCACTGAACAAATTACCTATCTAGTCGAAGAAGCCATCAGAGGTGGCGTACAGGGACATCGGGCTGAACTTTTTGCCCTGAGAGTCGCTAAAGCTTCAGCCGCCCTAGATGGTCGTAATACGGTCAATGCTGAAGATCTACGTCGGGCTGTAGAACTAGTAATAGTATCAAGAGCAATTAACTTAGAACCACCAGAAGAGCAACCAGCACCACCGCCACCGCCACCACCAGAACCACCAGAAGAGCAAACAGAAAATGAACAGGAGGAAGAAGAACAGGAGAACCCAGAAGAACCAGAGCAAGAACCACCGGGCATTCCTGAAGAGTTTGTTTTCAACTCAGAAGGAGTCATTTTAGATCCAGCTGTCTTATACTTTGCTCAAATGGCTCAACGTCAAGGAAAGTCAGGCAGTCGGAATGTAATTTTCTCCCAAGATCGTGGACGCTACATCAAACCAGTATTTCCCAAAGGTAAAGTAAGAAGAATCGCAGTAGATGCAACCCTCCGCAGCGCTGCACCCTATCAAAAAGCACGTCGAATACGTGAACCTGGCCGCCAAGTGATTGTAGAAACAAGTGACTTGAGAGAAAAACGTCTCGCTCGCAAAGCAGGTTCCTTAATTATTTTTGTCGTAGATGCTTCAGGTTCAATGGCCCTGAACAGGATGCAGTCAGCAAAAGGAGCAGTTTTGAGACTCCTAACAGAAGCATATGAAAATAGAGATCAAGTATCCTTGATTCCCTTTAGAGGAGAACAGGCAGATGTCTTATTACCCCCCACTCGTTCTATAGCTATGGCCCGTCGTCGTCTAGAAACCTTACCTTGTGGAGGAGGTTCACCCCTTTCACATGGCTTGACTCAAGCTGTTCAGGTAGGGTTAAAGGCAATCAGATCAGGTGATATAGGAGAAGTGGTCATCGTAGCCATTACTGATGGTCGCAGCAATATACCTCTGGCCCGTTCTCTAGGTGAAACAATTACCGAAAAAGTAGATATCAAAGCAGAATTACTGGGCATTGCTGCCAATATTCGCTCATTAGGTATGAAAATGTTAGTTATAGATACAGAAAAAAAATTCGTTTCGACAGGCTTTGCTAAAGAGTTAGCCCTAACCTCCGGCGGAAAGTATTATCATTTACCTATTGCCAGTGATGCAGCCATTGCCTCTATGGTTAGAGGGGGACTCTCCAGCCTACGTTAAAGCTTGGTTAAAAGGCCAGTTCAGGTCATAATTGAATCAATTAGTTGGTTTAAGGGAATAACAGATGATCACAACGGGTGAAAAGCTAGTCGAGGAAACATTGACAGCAGGTTTTAACCTAGCTGTCTATCTCAAACAACAGCAAAAGATTATTGAAGAGGCAATGGACAAATCTCTACCTATTGCCAAACCAGAAAAAATCTACAAAGCAATGCGTTACTCCCTTTTAGCGGGAGGTAAACGGTTAAGACCGATCCTCTGCCTGGCCACTTGCGAACTGACAGGCGGTTCTCTAGAAATGGCTTTACCTACCGCCTGTGCCTTAGAAATGATTCACACCATGTCTTTGATCCATGACGACCTACCTGCTATGGATAACGATGACTATCGTCGTGGTAAGCTGACTAATCATAAAGTCTATGGTGAGAATATTGCTATTTTAGCTGGCGATGGACTTCTGGCCTATGCTTTTGAATATGTAGGGCAAGAGACAAAAAATGTACCCCCTCAAAGGATCTTAGAGGTAATAACTCGTCTAGGTCGTACTGTAGGGGCAACAGGATTAGTCGGTGGACAAGTATTAGACTTGGAATCAGAAGGGAAATCTGATATCACAGCAGAAACCTTGACTGAGATTCACACTCGTAAAACAGGAGCACTTTTAGAGACTTCAGTTATATCAGGAGCAATCCTAGCAGGCGCTAGTTCTGAAGATCTTCAGCGTCTCTCCACCTATGCTCAAAATATTGGTCTAGCTTTTCAAATTGTGGATGATATCTTAGATATTACCGCAACCAAAGAAGAACTAGGTAAAACTGTCGGCAAAGACTTACAAGCTCAAAAAGCTACCTATCCGAGCATCTGGGGAATCGAAGCTTCTAGAGAACAAGCTAAACAACTGATTGATTCGGCAATTAGTCAATTGTCGATTTATCGAGAAAAAGCTGATGCTCTAAGAGCAATCGCCTGTTATATAATTAATCGCAAAAACTAATTGAGCAAGCAGGATTTTTAGACAATGCTAGACAATCACGTCTTGTTAGTTGCCCTTTTAGCTTGTTTGAGTGCTCAGGTTATTAAAGCAGGTGTTGAACTAATAAAAAATGGCAAGCTTAATTTTCGCTATTTAATTAGTACGGGAGGA
>CASBQB010000342.1 GCA_949127655.1 Chroococcales cyanobacterium PMM_0086
AATTCATGGTATGTTGGATCAAAAAAAGAGTGCTTATGATGGATTATCTCTGATAAATCAGCATCTTTTAATAACGAGTCAGGAAGATATTCCTGCATAAAGCCTTTATTTATTAAATTAAGATTCATTCACACCATCCAATAAGGTTACTTGCAATTTGCGTGAGTTATTATTCGTCTAACTGACGATACCTCAGACCTAGAACCCCTATTTAAAGATTTTTTGCCACATTGCACCTCGACCGCTACTGCTTGTTATTAGAGAACCTTCATTTCGCATTTTTCTTAATACTTGCCGTATCATATCGCGACTAATGCCAGGGCAGTCAGATTCAATATCACCAATAGAAAATGGGGCCATTCTGCGATTTACGGCAGACAGAATTAACTCTGTTTTTGAACCTCTGCTTGATGTAATAACACCAACACGTTCTTCAAACTCTCGATATGACCGAAGCAACGCTCCCCAAAAATAATTTAACCAGGGATTTACATCGTGTTTACCTGAATGCCATCCTTCTGAACTGGCCTCTAATGTTTCATAATAGCTTTCTTTACTTTCCTCAAAAATACGCTCTAAACTGATATAGTGTCCTACTTGATAATCAAACTGATATAACAACATCAGCGTTAACAAGCGCGATAATCGGCCATTTCCATCACTAAAAGGATGTATACATAAAAAATCAAGAATTGTTAATGGAACAAAAAGCAAAGGATCCTGTTTGTTTTGTTCCATAATAATGGCGTAGTTTTTTGTTAATTGATCTACGGCATTTGATGTTAAATGCGCTTTTGTTGGTGTAAAACGAATACGTTGTGAACCATCTGGGTGTTTTTCAATGATTTCATTATCTGTTGACTTAAAACGTCCCCCTGGATTTGCCATATAACGGTATAAAATACTATGCAATTGCAAAATAATATTTGATGTGAACGGCATATGAGTTCCTGATTCATGAATCAGATTTAATGCATCTCGGTATCCAGCAATTTCCTGTTCTGATCTGTTTTGTGGGTCGGTTTTTTTTAAAACTAACTCTTCAATTTTTTTATGAGGTAATTCGATGCCCTCTAATCTGTTTGAAGATTCACTGGATTCAATTTTAGCAACCAGTTGCAAACTTTTCAGAACTTCTGGCGATTGTTTAAAAAAAAGCGCTTGCTTGCCTCTATATTCTCCCAACGCACGTAATATGCCCACCTGTTGAGAAGAAAAATTGAGTCTATCCAAATAAGCTTGATTTAAAGAATTCATTATAGGTACTCCAGCCTTTAAGTAGGTAATTATATGCTCATAAATACCCACTTAAAAGAGATTTTACCTACTTAGTTGCCCCTGAAATATTCATTAGGCAAAAGAAATCTGTTGCATTTTAATACAGTTCAGTATTTTTTTAAGATTGAACCCACAGCCTGCAAGAATAGCATTTATTTTATCGCCAAGTTTCCCTAACAAATAATTTTTATCGAGACGATGATCTTGTTTTAAATGCCCAATAATTGGCTCAATTCCAGAGCGTCCTTTCAATAATTTTTTTAGAAATACAGGCAGGTTTTTTTTACCCGAAATATAAACCTTTATGTCTTCAGGATGATGCTCTTTTCCACGATAACCTTTGTCAGCAAAAGCTCGTTCAATTTTTCCTGCTGAATGTTCTTCTGCTTTATGTAAACATTCTTTTAATGTTGCACCATCATAAGGATTATCATGATGCGCCATAACAGAGAGCACCCAAGGCTCTTTGCACGTGGTAACAATCGAAACCTTACAGCCAAATTCATAGCGTTTATGTATTTTTCCTTTTGCAATGCACTCTACTTCTGGTGCATGTAGGCTGTATAATTTCTTGGGTGTCTTCTTTTCCTGCTTTAACAGACGCTCTGCCTGTGATAATAAAAGGCTTAGCTCAACATCATACATGCCATTAACCTTTCTTTGGATATCTCGAGTTACTCTGCCAAGATAAGCGCGAATTTTTTTAAACTCTTTTCGAGCGCGTTTCATTTGATTTGCATGAGCATAACGGGCTTGCATAATGCACGCTCTTTTACCAACTCTAACGTAAGTTTGGCGTAAATTAATCCCTCTTTTTTTAGCCGCTAAAATTAATTTTATACGCATTCTATGACATAACTTAGAGTCAGTTGGAAAGGTAATTACTTTTTCTTGAACAGTCGTATCAACATTAACATTTTTTAACAAATCTTCTGGCAATAATGCCATGCGTTTTGCTGTATCAATCGTGTGACTCAGAAGTTTTTCAACCCCTTTTTCTCCAATGCGTTTACGCCATTTAACAAGTGTTGTCGGATGGCAGGGGAGTCGATGTTGAAATGTTTCCATTCCGCAAAAATATTGCCAGTATGGATTTTCGCAAAATTTTTGAACAACACTTTCGTCGCTTTCATTTTCCAAATATTTGAGGTAATGCAGGCCCACTATGACTCGAATTGGTATTTCAGGTCTTCCCGGCCCTTCAGCGTAATATTGACCTAACTCTTGAATTATATAATCCCAGTTTAATCGGTTTGCTAACTGATATAATCCATTCTTTTTGTCCAGAATCTCTTCAAGTTTTACAGCGCACATCCTTGTCTATACTCCTTTATTTTGCAGGGTTTTGGATATGAATCCACGAAAAGCTGCAAAATGATAGCGCAGAAATATGCTGTTGTCTCTGATTTTATTGGGCTAGATGAATATTTCAGGGGCGACTA
>CASBQB010000343.1 GCA_949127655.1 Chroococcales cyanobacterium PMM_0086
CCCCGACGATGGTAGTTTTCTGAATGGTGTAGCGAACGTTTGAAAGCTTTTGTATCCATATTATTGCTTATAAAAATAGGGTGAGACCTTTCCCACCCTACACTTTAACATCATTCAATGATTACGGTTACTCTGATCTGGTAGCGGCACTACTCATTCCACCTGCCAATTCTTCACCGTAACCTTCTTCTCCATGTTCGTGGATATCTAAACCTTGGTATTCTTCTTCTGGTTTCACCCTGAGAGTACCGAATATTACTTCTAAGATTTTCAGGATAATAAAGGTTCCTACCCCTGCAAAAACATAGGCAACCAGAATTGCTATTAACTGTATTCCTACTTGACCTGGATTACCATGAAATAGACCATCTTTCCCAGCTGAATTGACTGCAGTACTAGCAAAAAAGCCCGTTAAAATAGCCCCGGTAGTTCCCCCGACTCCATGTACAGGGTAGGTATCTAGAGCATCATCAACGCCTAGTTTTACCTTTAAGCTGACTGCAAAAAAGCAGACAGTTGAGGTGATCATCCCGATCAATAGAGCACCTAAAGGGTCTACAAAGCCTGCAGCAGGTGTTATTCCTACTAAACCCGCTACGGCACCTGTTGCTATTCCTACTGCAGTCGGTTTACCACGTAGGAACCATTCTAAAAGAATCCAGACTAAAGCCGCTCCTGCTGCTGCTGTATTAGTCGCTACAAAGGCCACAGTTGCCACAGACTGACCTGATCCATCTTGAACAGCCAAGGCACTTCCACCATTAAAGCCAAACCACCCAAACCAGAGTAAGCCTGCTCCTAGTAATATAAATGGTACATTATGAGGAGAAGACAACTGATGAGGATAGGCTCTACGGGGTTTGAGCATAATGGCTGCTACCAAAGCGGATACACCGGAACTAATATGAACTACTGTTCCCCCAGCAAAGTCTAGAGCGTTTAGACCGCCATAAAGACCCAAGAAGCCGCCTTTCGCCCAGACCATATGTGCTAAAGGACAGTAAATAAAAGTTGACCAGATTAAGACAAAGAGAAAATAGACTCGGAAACTGATTCTCTCAACAATTGCCCCAGAAATCAGAGCAGGCGTGATAATTGCGAACATTCCCTGATACATCATAAAAACCTGATGAGGTATTGTACCTGCATAGGAAGCTATGATCACCTTGGGATCTGTTTCAAAATCCATTTTAGGTAAGTAGTCAGTTATATCTTTAGCGCTGACTCCATTGAGACCGAACCACTCTAAGCTGCCTATAAAGCTGTTGTTTGGGGCAAAGGAAAGACTATAACCCCAGAGAATCCAGGTTACACCCACAACCGCCATCAAGACGAAGCTCATCATGAAGGTATTTAAAACATTTTGAGAGCGGACAAAACCACCATAAAAGAAGGCTAGTCCTGGGGTCATCAACAAGACTAAAGCAGTAGAAACCAGCATCCAGGCAGTATCACCATTATCTGCTTTGGGCGCTGGTGGCGTTGCTGCCGCTGCCTGTGCTAAGACCTCCTGCATCCCTAGTCCTAGGACCAAGCAGAAGGCAATGAAAATAATGAGTAGACTTTTTTTTGTCATGGTCTTCTTATGAACCTCCTTCTAGTAAACTGAAATATTAAAGACATACAGAACGCCCTACCTAACCTATTTTTCTTTCCCCTGTTCTTGATTAGATTCTGCTTGGAGACCATGTACTTCTTGATCTAGACCTTTGATCTCCTTGACTAAGGACAACCTGAGACCTAATGCCCATTTGAGAGTTAGCCAGGTAATTGAACTAGTTATTATGACAAACAGTCCAACTGAGATAATCCCAATTAACGCTACAATTACTAGTCTGACCTCTCCAGCAATTAAGCCATCTTTGAGACTTAAAAACCCCAAAGCTAAAGTTCCCCAAATTCCACAGAATAAATGTATTGAAATACTCTCTGTCGGATCATCTAGGTGCAATCTTTCCATGATACCTACTGCATAAACAGTTAAGCTTCCTGCTACTGCCCCTATCAAAATAGCTCCTACTATTGAAACCTCTTGAGCACCTGCAGCAATCGCTACTACCCCACCGATTAGCCCGCTCAACAAGCGGTTAAACTCAGCTTTCTGCCCCCTTAAACAGGTGATTAAAGTGGCTACCAAGCCGCTTACAACTGCTGCTAAATAGGTTTTCAGCGCAATTGCTCCAATGTCATCGGTTATCTTCAGCGTTGCCCCAGCATTTAAGCAAATCCCTCCTAGTGTAATCATTAAGCTGCCTACTCCTGCCCAAATTAGACTCAGTCCAGGTATTTTCTGCGCCTTGGCTTTTAAGTATCTTCCTTGTCTTGGACCTAGTAAGGCTACCCCGACCAAAGCTGACCAACCACCTACCCCATGAATTAGAGTTGAGCCACCAAAGTCTCTAAAGCCCATTTGAGCTAACCAACCTTCTCCTTTTAACCAATATCCGGTAATGGGATAGATAACCCCACCTAAGACTAAACTAAATAAGAGAAAGTCGAGGAATCTAGTTCGCTCTGCCATCGCTCCTGAAACAATGAGAGCAGGTATTGCTGCTAGCACCATTTGGTACATTAAAAAAAGGTTGATTGGTAGACCTATTGGCCAGTCTTTTAATCCCAATGCTGTCATACTTTCAGAAGCGAAAAACCAACCTCTCACGCCGATCAACTGGTTATCACTTTTAGCAAACATTAATGAAAAACCCATTGCCCAATAAGCTAACCCCACTAAACCCATTACCAAAATTGTTTTAGAGAGAGCGTTAACCGCATTTTTAGGGCTGCATAGACCCATCTCTCGCAACCCAAATCCTAGATTTAGTCCACCTACCGATAAAGTAGTCCAGAAGACCCACAGATTATTAATTGTTCCTTGCATTTTTAAAAGATCTGCTTCTTTTACTGCTTTAGCTTGAACGACCTGTGCAGTTACTAAGACTATAGTTAGGGTAATGTAAGCTAAAGTTAAGCCAATCAACATTTTTTTTCCTGATTGGGATGACCGTCTAGAGTTGGCTTTTTGGTTTTTTTTGAGCATTATTGTTTGAGTCCAATTAGACAACAGACAATAAGCCTATCTGAATTAGCTCAAGTTGGTCAACATGATTCACTAAATCCTAAAAGTATGAGTAATTGAATTATTTAGATTTTTGATTGTTTAAACTCTTTTTTCTGTATCTAAAAATACAGCTATTCAAAACTCAATTAGAATTGAGAGGCTTAGATTAATTTTTATGTTTAATTCTTTTGATTGCGCAATGCTCAAGCGTTGTCTTACTTTGGCTAAACAAGCGGCTGGTAAAACATCGCCTAATCCTTTAGTTGGTTCTGTAATAGTTCAAAACCATCAAATTGTTGGGGAAGGTTTTCACGAAAAAGCGGGGTTTCCTCATGCTGAAATAGGGGCAATTAAAGCAGCAGCAAATCAAACTCAAGGTGCTACTCTTTATGTAAATCTTGAACCGTGTAATCACTATGGACGTACACCTCCCTGCACCGAAGCTATCTTAAAAGCGGGCATTTCTAAAGTAGTTATTGGCATGATTGACCCTGATCCTCGCGTTTCAGGTAGTGGTATTGCTAGACTAAAAGCAGCAGGGTTAGAGGTCATTGTGGGGGTAGAAGAAGCAGCATCCCGTCAGTTGAATGAGGCTTTTATTCATCGCACTTTGTATCAGCAACCTTTCGGGATCTTTAAATATGCCATGACACTAGATGGGAAAATCGCCACATCTTCTGGTCATAGTGCTTGGGTGACTAGTCCATCTTCTCGTCATTTTGTTCATCAGTTACGTTCTACTTGTGATGCGGTTATTGTGGGAGGAAATACTGTTCGTCTAGATAATCCTCATCTGACTACTCATCAAGTAAGCGATCATAATCCCTTAAGAGTAGTTCTTTCTAAGAGTTTGAATCTCAGTTTAAATGCCCATCTTTGGCACCAGGAAGAAGCTAAAACTCTCATCTTTACTCAGACAGACTGTGATCAAGCTTCTTTATCTCATCTAAGTTTAAGAGGTCTAGAAATTATTCAATTTGAAGCTCTTGCCCCTAATGCAGTTATGAAATCTCTATATAATAGAGGACTTGCTCAAGTGCTTTGGGAATGTGGACCAACTCTCGCTGCTGCAGCCCTTCAAGATCGCTCTATTCAGAAAATTCTCGCTTTTATTGCCCCTAAAATCATCGGTGGTCACCAAGCACCCACCCCTGTAGGAGATCTCGGACTCACTCTGATGACTGATGCTTTAGAACTATATCAAGTCTCACTCCATCACCTGCAACCTGATTTTTTACTAGAAGGGTATCTGTGCTCAACGCCTTACGGGTTTAACTGATGAACTAGGCAGAAACACTTCCGGGTAAACTAAATAACCTTTAAATGACTATACAATATAGCAATCCTATTTCAATTGTGGATACTAGAACAGGCTTTGCTGCCTGTCCCACAGGTTATGTATATTTGTACTTTGTTCACTAATCATTTAGGATTGCTATATATAGTCAAATGAATGAAAGTAATTCTCTGATTAATAAGGTCTAGCCAATGAGACAAACCTTACCCAAATATGAAGTCGTTCAAGCTGTCTCAAAGCGTTTTGAGGTGGGTAAAAGAACTATTCGTCATATTTTAGGCATTTCCGATTTTTCTGTTCCTCTGCTTGCAGTCCGTAGGTCAGTAAGTACTCAAAGTCGTTATGAGAAAACCAATCCAGTGCTTAAGTTAGCACTAGCTGATAGATTAGAACGCTTTCAAAGGATTACTCAACAAGCACTAGAATTATTTGAAGATGAAGCAGAAGCACAACGCTGGTTATCCACAAGCAAAGAGACTTTAGGAGACCAAACTCCCTTAGAAGCTTTAGCAACTGACTCAGCTTCTAAAAAGGTTGAAGAAATGCTCTACCTTGCTGAATATGGCATCTTTGGTTAGTGCAACTATGGCGACTGCTTAAAAAATAATTCCTGCTGATTCAAAAATGGTTTTAACTTTTAGTGGCAATTCAGGTAATAGATCATCTGTGAGT
Organism: Chroococcales cyanobacterium PMM_0086; assembly: GCA_949127655.1. GTDB lineage: Bacteria > Cyanobacteriota > Cyanobacteriia > Cyanobacteriales > Microcystaceae > CAISPN01. Next base: position 5,028 of record CASBQB010000343.1, read on the forward strand.
AAAGTTTCTCCACTTAGAGTCTGAGGAATCCTATTAGGATGAAAGACTGTAATTGTTTGAGATTGATTATCGACTACCCATACGCGATCCACTCCTGCTTTGAGATAATCTGTTGCTTTTACTATCATCTCGCCAAAGGTCTGACCAGGTGAGATAATTTCAATAACTAGTTCAGGTAAGACAGGGCAAGCTTCATCCTCCAACCAGTTTTTCGGTAACCTTTCAAAAGAAACATAAATTAAATCAGGTACAAGTACCCAATCTCGCTCATTTCTTTGTAACAAAACAGCCCACTCTGTTTCAATACGCCCTTTTCCTTGCGACCATTGATCAAGCAGTAGTAACGGTGTCTTTTGTAAGCTAGCATGAAAGTATTTAGTGGACATTTTTGGTACACTTTGATCATCAATTAGCTCATTATTATCAAAGGATAAAGCGAGAAAATGCTCTAAGGTAAGTGAGGTTTGAGTCTTCATAGGAAATAATAAAGGTAAGTTTTAAATGCTCAACACCTTACGGTATCTAAGGTTAATCTGAAAATATTTAATCATAGTATAATCGAAACTTTTTAGTTCTTTGATTTCTTATTTAAGTCCCGTTAAGAAATCTGAGAAAAAATTAATATCTTTCACAGCCCCAACTAAGAAAGGGTAATCATACTAAAATAGAGACAATGGGTCAAACTATTAGATATTAACAAGACAATGGAAGCTAAAGTACCCTTAAGAAAAACCAAGTCTCCTCCTAAACCCAAGCAGAATTTCCCTGCACAAGTTTTTCATTGGCTGAACCTGATTAGTCTAACTCTGATGATCACAAGTGGATTACAGATCTACAATGCTAACCCAGTTTTTGGGGGTAGAGAAGGTTGGCACTTCCCCTCTTTATTCCTCTTAGGGGGTTGGTTAGGTGGCGGTAGACACTGGCATTTTGCGGCTATGTGGCTATTTTCTCTTAATTTGTTAGCCTATGGTATCTATATCTTTATAACTAAGCGTTGGAAGCATCGTTTTGTTTCTAACAGTGATATCTCAGCTTTGCAAAAAGGTCAAAATGTTAAGAGAAAAAACTATGCTTGGCATCGGTTGCTTTACACAGCTATTATTCCTATTCTTCTATTCTCTATCTTAACTGGATTAGGAATGTATAAACCTGCTCAATTTGATTGGATTGTTAATTTATTTGGGAGTTGGCAAGCCCTAAGAATTATTCACTTTATTGCTGTCCCTACTTTTATAATCTTTGCTATCATCCATTCTTTATCCTCGTTAAAAGTAGGCGGTTCCCGTTTAATTCAATCTATTTTTATCAAATAAATTATGTCTACCAATCCAGATTCTAAATTATACTTACCTCGCCGTCGCTTTCTGCAAATCTCTGGTTTATCTAGTCTAGGTTTGGTTCTAAGTAGTTGCGGGATGAGTTTATATGATGAGGTGGTCTTTAACGCTACTGAACCTCTCAATCAAAATGTGGAAGCTTTGTTACTGAATCCTTACAAGTTGATCCCTGAATTTCCTGCTAGTGCTATTGAACCCCAAGCTTTACTAATTAATACCTTTGACTTTACACCCAAAATAGACCCAGAGAAATTTTTTCTCAAAGTTGATGGAGATATCAAGCGACCTTTGCGTTTAAGTATGGCAGAAATAGAAAAAATGCCTTTAACTTCAATGACAATACGCCATATCTGTGTAGAAGGTTGGTCGGCAATTGTCCAATGGGCAGGCATAAGATTAAGAGATATTGTATCTTTAGCTAAACCTTCTGCAGATGTCCGTTATATTAATTTTAAATCAGCGGATGGATACTACGAAAGTTGGGATATTGCTTCAGCATTACACCCCCAGACTATCTTAGCTTATCAGAAAAATGGTCAACCTCTACCTGTAGAAAACGGGGCACCTTTAAGGTTAGCTTCTCCTATTAAGTTAGGTTATAAACAAAGCAAATGGATTACACAAGTTACCTTACTCAAAGAGAAACCAAAGGCTTTAGGATATTGGGAAGATCAAGGTTATGAGTGGTTTGGCGGCCTCTAAAAATATTGCTGGATCTCTGGTTCTAAATTTCCCTGATGTTCACAACTAACCTTTTTCCTGGGCCATTCGTTGAGATTAACTTGATTCAATTCTAGAACATTCCAACAGGGAGGTTGAATTAATTGAGCAAAAGGTGCCCAAAGAGAGGCTCTTGCTACATCAAGAAAGGTTTTCAGTCTAGATTCGTGGTTACCAGGGTTATCTAGTTGCTCAACTAAATCTAATTGATAAGCGATCCCCTGAGAACCAAGTAAAATCTTAGCTAATAATTCAGCACGTGGTAAATGACTTTTTGAAGTTATCAAAAGCACCTTATGCACTCCCCAATGTCTTAGGATAGGGCTACTGAAAAAGTAATTATCAAAAGTAGATTTAGCACATCTTTCTAAGAAAACTCCCTTAAAACGAGACTGTTCACGCTGAAAGATCAACCAGATGCAGGGATCTTTAGAACCTTGAGAAATTAAAACAGGAAAATCATATAGAGAGGCTAACTTAGCAGCTTGAATCTCTCTGTTGATACTTCCACCTAAAACAAAGATTGCATCAACAGGTTGAGTAGCATTACTAGGTAAGCGAACCCACAAATTAAAGACTAGACTGAGACCTGACCAAATAATTAGGCTAAAAAATAGCCTAATTGCTAATCTTCGCCATTTTTTTAATCGTAGACGACGACTAAGATTAAGAGACTTTATTTTTGGTGACCTACCTGTCATAATCTGAGATCTTGAGTTTTAACTAGTTTAATAGTTTCGTTGGGTTTTAGTTGAGTCATAAACTCTCCTGGTGAAGTTCGATCTAGAAGAGGAACACTGCTTAAAGAGAGTTTCAGGGAACGATTTAAACTTGTTAAAACAAGCACAGAATCGCCTAGAGAAGTTGAAAGCATGGCCACTAGTTGATCATTTTTCTGACTCAATTGTAGGGCAATCGCCCCCGTATCACCAAATTTACAAGCCCTTAAGACTTTTAAAGGAAGACGTTTGAGATATCCTTGTTGTGAAACTAATAATAACTCATCTTTTTCTGACATTGCTTGAGTGCCAACTATTGTCTCTTCTGGCGCTAAAACTAGAGCTTGTATACCCTGTGCTGCACGACTTGTGGGTGGTAATACCTCAGAGATTGATTTGATGTGTAAAATACGTCCTCGACTAGTAGCTATGGCTAAATGTTGTCCCGAATGGTAAGGACTTACTTTCGCTAAAGTTTCTCCTTCTTTGAGTTTCATTAAGCTAACTCCACGTGAACCGACTGACTCTAACTCTTTAGCGGGTAGTCGTTTAATTTTGCCACTAGCACTGAGTAGGAGTAAATCTAATTGAGATGAGTCATTAGGTAAGAATAGATGAGAGATGATTTGTTCATGTTGGGCACTTTTTGGTAATAAACTAGAAAAAAGTTGTGCTCTACTGGAACGACGCTCTAGACTTATAGCAAAAACTTTACTACTTTCAGTAATCACTAACAGGGGTGATTTATTTTGGGGATCAATAGACTCTGCATAGATGAGAGGTTCTTTAAGTGCGGCTGTCCATTGTTGATTTGTCCGCCAGACTAAGCTGTTATTGACTGAAAGGGTCAGAATATTAGCTTGGGAGATAACTTCTGTCTTTGGGGGTTCGGGAAGTTGTGCAGATTGAGTAATGATCCGAGTTCTTCTAGCATCTCCAAACTGTCTTTTGAGACTACGAAGTTCTTTTTTGAGGCCTTTTAGCAGTTCATGACGTTGACTCAAAAGAATTTCTAACTGTTGAATCTGAACTTGTAGGTCATTTTGTTCTGTTTCGAGTTTCTGACGTTCTAACCCCGTTAAACGGCGTAGAGGCATAGCTAGAACTGAATCTGCTTGTATAGAACTTAAAGAGAGTTCTGCTTGTATTCGCGCACTAGCTGTACTTCCGTCAGGTGATTCTGTCAAAATGGAGATGACAGTGCGTAAGTTATCTAAAGCGAGTAATAAGCCATCTACTAGATGAAGACGTTGCCCAGTTTGTTCTAACTGATCACGATATTTTCTAGTTAGCGTTTCCTCTCTGAACTTTAAAAACTCTTCTAGCAACCTTTTTAAGGAGAGTTGACAAGGTTTGTGGTCAACCAGGGCCAGAAAAATTGCCCCAAAATTACTCTGCAGGGCTGTCTGCTGATATAAAGTTCTCAGTATGTCACGCGGGTCTGCTTCTCTTTTGAGTTCAATGACTACGCGCATTCCTTGACGGTCGCTTTCATCCCGTAGGTCAGCAATGCCCTCTATTCTTCCTATATTGACTAATTCGGCTAGCTTTTCAATCCAGGCAGACTTATTGACTTGATAGGGGAGTTCGGTGACGACAATAGCTGTTCTTTCCCTGCGCCGTTTGCCATCAATCGCAATTTGTTCTATTTGGGCGACTCCTCTAACTGTAATTGTTCCTCGCCCATTGCTATAAGCTTCGACAATCCCACTTCGATCCGTAATTTCTCCACCTGTGGGAAAATCTGGCCCTGGGATAATTTGCCAAAGTTGCTCATCAGTTGTCCCAGGGTTATCAATTAAGGCAATTAGTCCATCTACTATCTCATTGAGATTATGAGGAGGAACATTTGTGGCCATGCCTACAGCTATACCAGAGCAGCCATTGAGCAGTAAAATAGGAAGTTGAGCCGGCAGAATGGCTGGTTCTTGTTGTGAGTTATCGAAGTTATTGGTAAAGTCTACTACTGCTTCAGAGATTCCTTCTAAGAGAGAGTTATAGCCAACCGAAGAAAGTCTTGTTTCGGTATAACGCATTGCTGCTGGAGGATCATCATCCACTGAACCAAAGTTCCCATGTCCAGCTAGTAAGGGATAACGACTAGAAAAATCTTGCACCATCCGCACTAAGGCTTCATAGACCGACTGATCGCCATGGGGGTGATATTTACCTAAAACGTCTCCGACCACCCTTGCACACTTGCGATATGGTCTGTCTGGCGTTAACCCCAGTTCATACATAGCATAAAGAATCCGCCTGTGAACTGGTTTGAGTCCGTCTCTAACATCAGGTAACGCTCGACCAACGATTACACTCATGGCATATTCTAAATAGGATCGTTCCATCTCCAAATGGAGTGGCGTTGGAATAATCTGTCC
>CASBQB010000344.1 GCA_949127655.1 Chroococcales cyanobacterium PMM_0086
AGTCGCTATCAAGTCGCTAAAATTATCAAAGATACCGAGGCTATTGCTGCAGTTGATGGCGGTTTCTTTTCTCTAGAGTTTCTCAATTCTAATGAAATGATTGGCCCAGTCCTCAGTCAAAATGAGCAGCGTTTCATTCCTGGTACGGCTTGGGCTATTGAGAAAATTACTGGCAGGCCTCTAGTTCTAATTAGTCCCAAATGGGTTAAGTTTATTCCCTTTGATGCAAATAAGCACAATACTTACCAAGGAATTTCAGAGGAATCTCTTGATGGTGCGCCTATTACAGATGCTTTTGTCGCTGCAGCTTGGCTAGTTAAAGACTCCATACCACAACCTGCTGAAACCTTCCAAGCAACTAATCTCTACGCCTATGAAGCAGAGAGAAATAGAGCCTTTTGGGGGATAAATCAAGCAGGACAACCCGTTATAGGGATCACCAAAGAAAATGTAGACTCAGTAGCCTTAGGTCAAATCTTGGCTAAACTAGGACTACGAGATGTGGTCATGGTCGATTCTGGAGCAAGTGCTGATTTAGTTTACTTAGGTAAGTCGCAAGCAGACTATCAACCACGACCAGTTCCCCATGTTGTAGCCCTTTTTCCCCCTACGACTGAGAATGACTCTCAAGGAGTACTTTCTCTACAATTTCCCTGTTTTGGTGATGAAAATAGCTGTCCTTAGTCTCTCTCTTGTGGTTTAAATAATACTCTTAGAAAACTCTTTGAGGATCTTTTGTACCTCGCTAGTTTCTAAACGTGGGCCAAAATGGGTAACAATACGAGAGGAAGCTAGAGAGGCTAAATCACCCGCTTGAGTCAGTGTCATCCCCTGTGTAATACCATAAAGAAAAGCTGCTGCGTACATATCGCCAGCGCCTACAGTATCGACTGCTTGGACTTTAACAGGGGCAATTTCTAGGTAGTTATCGCCTTGATAAATTACAGATCCGTTAGACCCTAAAGTAATAGCAAAGTTTTTAGCAAGCGTCTTAAGATATTGAATGGCTTCTTGAAGGTCATCTGTTCTTGCTAACTTTAAGACTTCCATCTCATTAGCAAAGAGAAGGTCTATTCCTGAGCCAATTATTTTTAGGATATCTTCTCTAAAAAACTCTGCCATATTAGGATCTGAAAGAGAGAAGGCTACTTTAACATTACCACTGTCAGCTATTTCTTTGGCTTTTAGGGCTGTTTCTTTAGCTGTGGGCGCTGAAACCAGATAACCTTCTATATATAAGTATTCTGAATCTAAAATAGCTTGGGGATTGAGATCTGTTGGGGCAATTTCTCCAGTAATCCCTAAAAAAGTATTCATTGTACGATCAGCATCTGGAGTAACAAAGACTAGACATTTTCCGGTCACACCTTCTTCTAGACTCTCTAGATGAAGATTAGTATCAAGTCCACTAGCTTTCAAACCTTCTAAAAAGAAATGTCCTGTGTGATCATTAGCCACTTTACAAGAGTAAAAGCCTTTTCCCCCAAATTGACTAACAGCTACTAGGGTATTTGCTGCCGAACCTCCACTACTTTTTTGACAAGCTAGGTTACTCAATTTTCCTAAGATCTCTTGCTCTTGTTTGGCATCTATTAATGTCATTACTCCTTTATCAATTTTTAATTCTTCTAGGACTTCCTTAGATACAGTAAACTCCATATCTAATAATGCGTTGCCTACTCCATATATGTGATACTTACTCATTATCTTTTAGATCCTCAGGGAAACTCTCTCCCTAGTTTGTTTAGTTAATTATCTTGGTTTACTATAGCATTTCTCTCCACTAAAAATTGTTTTATTTCTTGATCTTTGAGGCTGTTAGTATAATTGATTTTAATTTCTTGTAGTAGTACTTTGATCCAGTGCTTCAATTGTGGTAAAGTCTGATCACTTTCTAGGGTTGCGATACTCTTAAATAAGCTAACTTGAACATTTTTTAGATATGTTTCAAACAGCAGATCTTCTTTGAGCATATTTTTGAGATTTGCTGAGACTAAAACAAATAAATTATCTATAATTTCAGCAACAACTTTTTTCCCTAACCTTTCAAAACCAGGTAATAGTTGCAATTGTTTATACAAACTGGTATTTTGTAAAGATTTTTGAATTGTGTATTCTAAGAGTATTTGCAAATCAGGTCTAACTTTAGGTAAAACTGTTCCCAAGGTAAATTGTAGTATAAGAGTCAAGATCTCTTTCATTTCATCTCGTCCATTCAAATCAATATATTCTTTAGAACTACTTTGTAATAACTTTTCAAATACACTACCTTCTTCTATTGACTCTTCAAGGCGGTTAATTACTCTTAGAATAATTACTTCTGTCATCTCTATTGCTATAGCAGAAACCAATCCATGAATGATTTCTCTTTGCACTAATTCTAAGTTAATTAACTTAGTTTCATTCAGTCTTACTGTTACTGGAATTACTCTTAATATGCGAAAATAGGGAATCAAAAATAAAATATCGTACCAACGCCATAACATAGCTACTCGCCATTTAACGCCTGGATTAAGCCTACTTGTATATAGTGTTCTTCCTAGAAAATCAACTAAAAATAAGACAAAAAAGGGAAAGTCTATTAAGTTAAAATAATCAGTAAAATTGCCATTTTCATCTATTCTTCTAAAGAAATTAGTAACCATTAATGGTTTAATTCTACTATTAAAAAAATTAATTTTACTAACAGTATCTTCTCTAAGGTAGTCGGGTGTCCAAAATATTCTAAAAGACTGTTGAGCAGAATTATTGGGATTTGGAACTTTTTTACGCATTAAGTTCTTAATACGTTCTAAATTACCACTTTTATTGGCTAATTGAAAGGGATTAGTCTGAATCATCTCAACAGTTTCTTGACGTAACCTTTCTAAAATCTTAGCTACATAAGGAGAATCTAACTGATAAAGATTAGCTTCTAACTGAGAGACTGTTTTTAGATAAGCTTCCGTTTCCCTATGAGGTTCTATCCCCTTAATAGGATCATAATTTTGAGTAATGATTTTAGTAAGAGATTCAGGCAGAATTTTTAAGTTGATTCCCTCATTTTTAAACCAACCTAACTGAATAGCTAAGACCCTAACCTTTCCCAAGAACCAAAAATCCCGCCAAGAAACATAACTCAAATCAAAGACAACTAGGAGAAGATTTACCGAAGCTATAATAGCAACAGTCCTAGAAATCCACAAGTTACCGAACCAGAGTTTCAATAAAAAGTTTACTGGTGTTTTTTTCACTAGGTTAGGGTTCACTATTAACTCTTAATCTGTCCACTATGACTACGAGGATCAGTCTGCTTAGATTGTTCTATGTTAAGATTAGAATCTACAGGGGAAACCATGCCACTAGCATTAGCATAAGGTAAGGGAAGAATAGAAACCAAAGCGTCTAAATTAGCCTCTAAAATAGAAAGAGGTTGTTCTCCGATAGTTTGAGCTATTGTTTGACCCTGTTCATTGAAAAAAACAAAGTGAGGAATACCATCTACACGGTAACGTAAAACTTCAGGTAACCACTTATCATTGTCAATATTGAGCATGACAAAGTTAACCAAGTTACCGTATTTTTTCTTAACTGTTGAGAGATCTTTAGCCATCGCCTGACAACTTGTACACCAATTAGCATAAAATTCGGTTAGAGTGGGCTTACCATTACTTAAAGCAACATTCAAAGGAGTAGACTGTTCTGCTTGCACTTCTAGAGAAACAGAATTAGCTTGAGTTTGGAAGCCAAAAAAAACCGAAGCACTCAAGACAATAGCAACCAAAGCGATGATGATATTTTTCAGACGATTTGGACTAGAAGACATATTTGTATTTTATTAAAATGTTGTTACACATACTAATTATATGAAAAAACGGGTCACTCTGACCTTCCCCAAAAAAATAGTACAAATACCGGTAACTTATAGGCTTGCCAAAGACTTCAATATTGCTGCGAGTATTCTGCGGGCACAAGTTGCGCCTAATCAAGTAGGTAAATTGGTACTTGAGTTATCAGGAGATATTGATGCTTTGGAGTCTGCCATAGAATGGTTAAAAACGCAAGGGATAGGAGTATCTTTAGCTAGTCGAGAGATTTTAATCAATGAGGAATCTTGTGTAGACTGTGGACTATGTACGGGAGTTTGTCCAACAGAAGCTCTAATTCTAGAACCAGAAACATTTAAACTAAAACTTTTGCGTTCACGCTGCGTGTTCTGTGAACAGTGTATAGTGGCCTGTCCAGTGGGGGCAATTACTACTAATTTATAGATAGAATGATTTGGTTGATTGGTGGAACTAGAGAGAGTGGAGAGATAGCACAAATACTATCCACTCTAGACATAGCTTATCTGGTGACTGTGACCACGGTTGAAGCTTGTTCTCTTTATCCTGAGACACTGATCAAAATTGGTGCACTTAGTTCAAGTGAGATTCTAGATCTTGGTATGCAACATCAAATTACAGGAATAGTTGATGCTTCTCACCCTTACGCGCAAATTATCTCTCAGCAAGCTATAGAATATGCCCTTAACCAAAGTGTTCCTTATCTACGCTATGAACGCCCTAATCTAGATTTTCCTGCTTCGGATCGCTTAGAAATAGAAAATCTAGAGACTTTGCTAACTGGAGATTATTTACTTAGAGAAAGAGTTCTCCTCACTCTCGGTTATAAAGCTTTACCCAAGTTCAAAATTTGGCAAGAAAAAACTAGTCTTTTTACCAGAGTTCTTCCCTCTCTAGTTTCTTTACAAATTGCTTTAGAATCAGGCTTTACCTGCGATCGTATCATTGCTATGCGTCCGCCTATCAGCTTAGAATTAGAGAGGGCTTTATGGCAACAATGGAACATAACCACTGTAGTAACTAAAGCTAATGGTCAAGTAGGTGGGGAAGCAACCAAACAACAACTAGCTAAAGAATTAGGTATAAAATTAATTGTGCTTGCTCGGCCCCACCTTATTTACCCTGAACAAACTGCTAATTTAGAAGAGATCATCCTTTTTTCTCAAAGATTTTCTTAAACTTAATTCACTGTTACCCGTTGACTTTCTTCTTCCCTCATGCTTTCTACGCAGTCGAGAGATAAAGTTTTTTCTAGATGCAATATTGGATCTAAACTATCCCATTGATTCTCAAAAGGATGTTGCGCCAACTGACAAGCTTTCCATTCTCCTTTTACAAGTACATTTAGTAGCTCGCAATTCCCTCCTCTCCTTCCTTCCGTTCTATAAAAACGGCAAGAGCGACAGGATGTTGTTAAATGTTCTATCTTTTTCATGGTATATCTTCGGTATTAAAAAATTTGGTCAGAATTAAAGTTTTTCTATACTTTTATTGTGACTTATTTTCTTAAGTGTCTTTAACCGCGAAACCCCTTATTCTATAACTCTTTTATTGATCCCCGTGCCAGATAAAGCTTCATACTTTTTTAAGTTTCTTGTTACACTACTACATAACTAGGATTAACTCACTCCAAAGGTTACTGCAAAAAAGTAATAAATTTAACATAAATTAAAAACAATCTTAACGGGGATCAAAGCTTTAGAAGAAAAATAGAGGGAAAATCCAAAGATCTCAGAAAAACACAAACTCTCAGTAGATCAAGATTTATTGATAGGTTACTAGAAACCTCTAAGCAAAATTACTGATGATTGAACTTTTTCCTAAAATTCACAATCCAAAGTTAAATAATGTGTTTAAATTGACCAAATTTGAGCAATACAACAAGCACAAACTCCCCAACGTTCTATTTCAAAAGGTTTAATAAGAGCTTGACAACTAGGACAGTTTGAAGGGTGGATCTCTACCTGATTAGGAAAACTTTCACCATGAGAAGATGAAACAGCAGAAGGACTAGATAAAGTCCATTGAGCAGAAGAAAAGCGCATATCTACTAGCGGCTCGTCCAAAAAAGGGGATAATTTTTTGATTAACATAAATCTTTGCAAAGAAAGAGTCTGGGCCCAACTAGCACTAGCTGCAGCTACAGATAAAACACCTTGACTCAAATAAAGAGGGCGAGTATGTAAGGCAATTGGGGAGGAAACTACTTTTCGCCAGGAGTCCAAAAGATGGCAATATTGTCGGTAAGAATCCCATTGAGGATATTCTTGTTCTAATTTATTGAGAAGTCGAGATAAGGAATTAAAAGACATAAGATTCAGATATGCAGAATAATACAGAGCGAGAGCAGCAAGAATTTCAACTATTGACACCCTGGACCATTGGAAGCTTACTAATAATATTACTAGCAAATCTATCGCTTAACTGGGCACAATGGCAACAAAAAGAAGCCATTAAAACAGCCAATCAAGCCAGATTACCAACTAAGCCTAGTGCGTTCAAACTTTCTCCACGTCTCAAACTGCAATCTCTCAGTTTAGTTAATGGTGCTAAAAAACGTATTCTAACTCTTGCAGATAAAGAGCCACTAAAAATGAATACAGCAAGTCTTCCCGTAGTGCAACCCAAATTAAGTTCAAAAGCACTTCCCCCTGCGCCACAATCAATAACACAAGGCAAGCGGCCCAATTTTAAGTATCCCCCATTAGTTAAACCTATAGCTTCTAAGCCTAATAGTGTAGTCATTAAACCTAATGCTTTACCTATTCCTAGTCCACCTCGAGTCTCTAACCTACCTATTAAACAATCTATTGAACAGAATCGTTTAGAAGCAGAACAATCCAACCCATTAGGCTTTAATCACAAGACAAGGGCAAAAATAGAAGCCACTAAGACTAATCAAGATCCAAATGAACGGATACAGAATATGCGACAATTACAACAGGAAAGACTCAATCAAATACCTGAACCATCTCCCATACCTTCAAAATAGGCTCAGATATAACAGTCAGCTAGTCCAGAAATTGGCTAGAATTTGACTAATAGAAACCACTTCATTTTATTAATACCTAACCAAAGGATCTAAGAACGTCATGGCCTTATTTGATCGTATTAGTCGAGTTATCCGAGCTAACGTTAACGATTTAGTTAGCAAAGCCGAAG
>CASBQB010000345.1 GCA_949127655.1 Chroococcales cyanobacterium PMM_0086
GTTAACCTGTCGCTATATTCCGAAAGATTGTCCATTGTGCTTTTAAAGTTACTACCCTAAAATAAGTAGTAACGGTTTGATCAGCAGTAGGGAGGTAAAGTTAAGCTACTTTCAAGAGACAGAAAACTTTAATTCTCTTCACCCTTATCACAGTACTAGTATGGACTTTGATAAGCTGTTTGAGATGAAAAGTTACAAAATACAAAAGTATTGTCTAACTAACTTAACAAAAATTCACAGAGAACAATTGTAATTTTTCACTATTCGAGTTAGTACATTCTAGGGTTCTGTATTTTAAGTAGGCTTAGTTATACAGACTTGATAGTAAAACCATTAAAAACCTTATCCCGAAAACATTAAGAGCCGTCCTATATTTCAAAGTCCCTCTTAGATTGGGGGATTTAGGGGGCAAAATGATTAAAACAAACACAGGTGACTAATTATGACCGCATATAACAAGCAGATCAAGAATTTAGCTCAGACTTTACAGCAGACTCAGGGTTATTTAACAGCTTTAGCTACTTCAGAAAACTTCTGGGATGTAATTACCACTAGCTTTGGGAGTAATTACGATATAGCTAGAGTAGGAATACTATTTAAACAATGGCAGCAAGAAGATTTTAGTAGCTTTCCTAATATAGAAGTAGTTAGTAGTGCTGTTTTGGGTGATGCTAATGCAGCCTATGCAGCAAGTAAAAAGACAATTTATTTATCAGAGGCGTTTTTAGTAACAGCAAGTTCTGGTTCTTTGCTGAGTGCCTTGTTAGAAGAGTATGGACATTATGTAGATGCTTATATTAATAATACCGATAGTCCTGGAGATGAGGGGGCAATTTTCTCAGCCTTAGTGTTGGGTGCTCAGATGGACACTCAGACTTTACAGGCATTGAGAGCAGAAAATGATACAAAAATAGTTAATCTGAATGGAGAGAGTATTCAGGTTGAACTGCAAGATTTCACGGGGACAAATGGCAATGATTTTCTTATAGGAACTGTGGATAATGATACCATCAGCGGTGGTGCAGGAAACGACACCCTAGATGCTGGAGATGGAACTGATTATTTATCTGGTGGAGATGGCAATGATAGCCTAAATGGTGGTGCAGGAAGTGACAATCTCTATGGCGACGCAGGAAACGATACTATTAATGGCGGCGCAGGAGATGACTTTTTATACTCAGGCACAGGAATAGATAACATAGTAGGTGGTACTGGTGATGACTACCTATATATCGATAACTCCACAGACACAGCTAACAACACTATTACCTATACCGAGCCTAACAACGGCACCATCATAGGGGGTTCAAATAATGGAACTACTTTTAGGGAAATTGAAAGAGTAGAGTTACGAACAGGCAGTGGGAATGACACTATAAATATTGCTGCAGCTACTGCTTCTGGCGCTCAGAACTATGTCTATACTGGAGATGGCAATGATACTATTAATGGAAGTGCAGGAAGTGACAATCTCTACGGTAATGCAGGCAGCGATACTATTAATGGAGGAGCAGGAAATGATAATCTCTACGGTGATACGGGAAACGATAGCCTTAATGGTGGAGCAGGAAGTGATAATCTCTACGGTAATACGGGAAACGATAGCCTAAATGGTGGAGATGGTAATGATAGCCTAAATGGTGGAGATGGTAATGATAGCCTAAATGGTGGTGCAGGAAGTGACGATCTCTACGGTAATGCAGGAAACGATACTATTAATGGTGGAGATGCAGATGACTATCTATACTCAGGCACAGGAATAGATAACATCGTAGGTGGTTCTGGCAATGACTACCTCTATATCGATAACTCCACAGACACAGCTAACAACACTATTACCTATACTGCTCCTAACAACGGTACCATCGTAGGTGGATCAAATGATGGAACTGTATTTAGGGAAGTTGAAAGAGTAGAGTTAAGAACAGGTAGTGGGAATGACACCATAAATATTTCTGCAGCTAATGGTTCTGGCTTTTTACCTGGAAACTATGTCTATAGTGGAGCAGGCAACGATAGCATTACAGGAGGCTCTGGAAACGATGTACTATACAGCGGCGCAGGAAACGATACTATTAATGGCGGCGCAGGAGATGACTATTTATATTCAGGCACAGGAATAGATAACATAGTAGGTGGTACCGGCAATGACTATCTGTATATCGATAACTTCACAGACGCAGCTAACACCATTATTACCTATACTGCTCCTAACAACGGTACCATCGTAGGTGGATCAAATGATGGAACTATTTTTAGGGAAATTGAAAGAGTAGAGTTACGAACAGGCAGTGGGAATGACACTATAAATATTGCTGCAGCTACTGCTTCTGGCTCTCAGAACTATGTCTATAGTGGAGATGGCAGCGATACTATTAATGGAAGTGTAGGTGTTGACAATCTCTACGGCGAAGGAGGAAATGATACTATTAATGGTGGTGAGGGAACTGATTATTTATATGGGGGGAGTGGCAATGACATCCTCGATGGTGGTGCAGGTATTGACTATCTCTACGGCGAAGGAGGAAATGATACTATTAATGGTGGTCAAGGAGATTTGATTTTATCTGGGGGGGATGGCAATGATAGTATTACAGGAACTGCAGGTATTGACTATCTCTACGGCGACGCAGGAAATGACACCCTCTATGCAGGAGATGGGACTGATTATTTACTTGGGGGAGATGGCAATGATATCCTCTTTGGAGAACAGGGTAATGATACCCTCATCTCAGGTTCAGGTAATGATACCCTTTATGGCGCACTAGGCAATGATTTAATTGTTTATGACTACTATCAAAACAACGATGTAGTCATGGATTTTGTACATGGACAAGACAAAATAGACCTCAGAAACATCAAAATTGCTGAGTGGACTACCTTTCAATTTCTCCTTGGTAATGATGGTCAAGACAATGCCACAATTACTACTCAATATGGTTCCATCTACTCAGTACTCAAGATTCAAGGCATTAATCCAAACCAACTACAAGTAAGTGATTTTATCTTTAACAGTTTTACTGCCAATGACATTGTAGATGGTACTAATAATAATGATGATTTATTTGGAGGTTTAGGTAATGATACCCTGAATGGACTTGCTGGCAATGATCGCCTCTTTGGAGAACAGGGTAATGATAGTTTAAACGGTGATTATGGTGATGATACCCTCTATGGGGGTTCAGGTAATGATACCCTCTATGGTGGAAATGGTGATGATACCCTCTATGGGGGTTCAGGTAATGATGTATTTATCTTTGACTACAGTTCAGGACTAGATCTAGTCAGGGATTTTGTCAGAGGACAAGATAAAGTAGATATTTCCAGTTTCAATATCAGTGATTGGGATGTTGTCCAAAAACTGCTCAGTAATGATCCTCAAGGCAATGCCTTAATTACAACTGTATATGGTAATGATCAATACCAATTCTTTGTTCAGGGCATCAATGCAAATCAACTACAAGCAAGTGATTTCCTCTTCAATACAGTTAATATAAATCGCACTGTTAATGGTACTAATTATAAAGATCAATTATTCGGGGGTCTAGGTAATGATAGTTTAAACGGTGATTATGGTTATGATACCCTCTATGGGGGTTCAGGTAATGATACCCTCTATGGGGGTTCAGGTAATGATACCCTCTATGGGGGTTCAGGTAATGATGTAGCTATTTATTCCAATCCCCGTGCTCAATATACAATTACCAATAATAATGGGGTCTATACCGTTGTTAATAGTGCAGAAGGAACAGATACACTGTATGAGATTGAACAAATACGATTCTCTGACCAAACTTTCGATATCCCTCAAGGACTACCAGTAGTAAGCTTAGTTGGACTTAATTTTTCTAGCGTACTAGAAGGCGGTGCAGATAACCTCATCTATACCTTCACCCGTACAGGTAGCGCTACTACTCCTCTAACAGTTAACTACAGTGTAGGTGGAAGTGCAACTAATGGCACAGATTATGCAACTATCGGAACAAGTGTGACTTTTGCCGCAGGGTCAAGTTCAGCAACAGTAACTGTCAATCCTACTAATGATACAGCAATAGAAACAGATGAAACAGTAATCTTAACCCTAGTAAGTAATGCAGCTTATAGTGTAGGTACAACAGCAGCAGTTACAGGGACAATTACTAACGATGATTTACCAATAATCACCATAGCTGCAACAGATGCTACTGCAGCAGAAACAGCTACAGGAGTGACAGCTAACCCAGGTACCTTCACACTAACCCGTACAGGACCGACTACTACCGCTTTAATATTCAATTACACCCTTGGCGGTACAGCAACCAACGGCAGTGACTATACCTCAATACCAGTAACAGCGACCTTTGCAGCAGGAAGTGCCACAGCTACAGTACAAGTAAGTCCGATAGATGACGCATTAATAGAAGGCAGTGAGACCGCTATACTCACTCTAGCTACAGGCACAGGCTATACTCTAGGAACAAATAATACAGCCACAGTAACAATAGCTGATAATGATGTACCAATAATCACCATAGCTGCAACAGATGCTACTGCTGCAGAAACAGCTACAGGAGTGACAGCTAACCCAGGTACCTTCACACTAACCCGTACAGGACCGACTACTACCGCTTTAATATTCAATTACACCCTTGGCGGTACAGCAACCAACGCCACAGACTATACCTCAATACCAGTAACAGCGACCTTTGCAGCAGGAAGTGCCACAGCAACAGTACAAATAAGTCCAATAGATGACACAGTGATAGAAGGCAGTGAGACCGCTATACTCACTCTAGCTGCAGGAACAGGCTATACTCTCGGAACTGTTAATAATGCCACAGTAACAATAGCTGATAATGATTTCAATCCTACATTATCCATAAATGACATTACTGTTGTTGAGGGTAAAGATGCAAATGCCTTACTAACAGTAAGTCTCAGTAGTCCAAATACACAACAAATTAGTGTTAACTACTCCACTAGTCCAATAGATGCCGCTGCTAATGTAGACTACACCACTAAGACGGGAACCCTGATCATTCCAATCAATACCTCCACTGCTACTATCAGTATTCCTATCCTCAATGACAATCTTAATGAACCTGATGAAGCCTTTACCTTGAGTCTTTCTAATCCCGTCAATGCTACCATTGACCCTAATGCAGGGATAGGAGAAATTACAATTACCGATACTTGGAAAAGTTCACTCACACTTACTTTACCCAGTGGAGTAGAAAACCTGACTCTTACAGGGACTGCTGCTATCAATGCTACAGGAAATACAGCTAATAACCTTATCACAGGTAATACTGCTAATAATATTCTTACTGGTAGTGCAGGTAAAGATACTCTCACAGGTGGTGCAGGGAGTGACCGTTTTGGTTATGCAACCTTAAGCGATTCTCTACTAGGTACATATGACGTTATTACCGACTTCAATAATGATCTATTCCTGGTCAGTACTGCTCGGACAGCTTTTAATAATGTTGGAAGTATAACGACCATTGATGCTGCTGGAATAGGAAATGCCTTAAATACGACTAATTTTGGCATCAATAGCACGGCTCAATTTACTTTTGCAAGTCGTACTTTTGTAGCCATAAATGATGCTACAGCAGGCTTTAATGCCAATACTGATGCTATTATCGAAGTCACAGGTTTAACCGGAACTCTCAGTTTAAGTAATTTTGTAATTGTTTAAATAACTTGCTGAATGTGGGATAATTGATGACGCTCTCGATATAAATTAACTATTTTCTGACAGACTTGCTCTAAACTAAGTTCATCAGTGATCAATTTTAGGGCATCAGGAGCTTGACGCAGAGGGGAGATAGAACGATTACTGTCTAGATAATCTCGCTGTTGGATATCTTGAGCTAACTTTTCTAAATCTACGTTTAGGTTTCCCTGATTTTGTAAATCTTTTTGACGACGTTTAACTCTCTGTGCTACTGAGGCTGTTAAAAATATCTTTAATTCCGCATCAGGAAAGACATCAGTGCCAATATCACGTCCTTCAGCAATGACACCGCCTTGTTCTCCATATGCTTTTTGCAGTGCCACTAGAACAGTTCTGACAGAGGCTATTGCGGCAATAGTAGAAACAAGAGAAGTTACTTCAGGGGAGCGTATTTCCTCTGTGACTCTTTGCCCGTTAACATAGACTTCAGTAGAATAGTAGAGTGAGTCAGTTGGCATTAATTCTATTTGGACTTGGGAGACTAATTCAGCTATGGCCACTTGATCAGTTGGAGAAATAGCTGATTTTATAACTAGCCAAGTGACAGCCCGATACATCGCACCACTATCTAAATAGAGTAAACCTAGTTCTTGAGCCACTCGACGAGTTACTGTAGATTTACCCGCCCCTGCCGGGCCGTCAATAGCAATAATAGGTTTACGGGCATTCAATTGTATGTTGTCAATTAAACGAGTTGAACCTAAATAAGCCGCAACCGCTAATAAACCTCTATCTTGAACAGTTTTTAGGGGGGCCAGTGTTTGAGTGTGGACAAATTCAATATATTCAACCTTTAGGTTAGGTGCTGCTTGGAGAACTTTCTTGGCTATTTCTAAGAGAGAGTAAGCATTTCTCTCTCCTGACTCAAAGGACTGCTTCGCTGCTGATAGTGCCTTATACAGAATTGCCGCTTCTTTTTTATCCTGCTCACTTAAGTAGCTATTTCTTGAACTAACAGCTAGTCCAGACTCTTCTCTAATTGTTGGACAGGCTTTGATGAGGACTGGTAATTTCAGTTCTTCGACTAGCCGCCTAATAATCACTAACTGTTGAAAATCTTTCTCGCCAAAATAGGCTACATTGGGACTAACTATATTCAACAGTTTAGTAACAATTGTCGCTACTCCTGTAAAGTGACCACGTCGAAACACGCCGCATAAGCTAGATGTTAGATTTTCAGCCGGGATAACTTGAGTTTGTCGCTCTGTTGAGTGAATACCCATTTCAGCAGCATTTGGGGCGAATACCAAGTTTACCCCAAGGTCAAGGCAGAGTTGATAATCTTGCTCAAGTTGACGGGGATAGTTTTGTAAATCTTCTTCTGGGGCAAACTGTAGGGGGTTTACGAAGATACTGACCACAACCAAATCATTTTCGGACTTCGCTTGCTTAATTAAACTAGCGTGTCCAAGGTGAAGGGCACCCATGGTCGGAACTAGTCCAATAGTCCGTTCTTTTCCTTGTTCACTTAAGGCCGTTCTTAAGCCTATTACTGTCTTGAGTACCTGCATCAGTTGACCCTTTTTTGCACCCCTAGAAATTGACTACTTCTAGCTTGACTTGAGCTATCCCAGAAATTTCCAGTACTCTAGCTGCTTGGGCTGAGAGATCAATTTCTCTGCCTTTGATGAATGGTCCACGGTCGTTGATTCTGACTATTACTGAGCGTCCATTACTTAGGTTAGTCACTTTAACTTTTGTGCCGAAGGGAAGGGTTTTATGGGCTGCTGTATAGTCTTTTGAGTTAAATCTTTCGCCATTGGCTGTTTTGTTGCCATGAAACCCCGGACCATACCATGAGGCAACACCTTTTTTTCTTACTTTGAGGTAGTTTATGTCTCTCTGTACTTTAACTAGACTAGTTTCTTTTTCTACTTTAACTAGACTAGATGAATTGCCAAGTAAGCGTATAAGACGATTAGCTGCCTGAATAGCATCTGTTTTAGGGTTCTTGGTTGTATCTGAGAGAAAGACGGTTTTATTTAATTCGACTAGTAATTCAGAATTAATCTTGATGGAGTAGGAGCGATTGGCTGACTGCCAAGTTACTTTAATTTGCTCTAAAGATTCTGGTTGCAGTTGATTGATTTTCTCTAGTAATTCCTGGGACTTAGCCTGACTATTTTGCCCAATAAAGGTAAAGATGGGTATGTTTTTTACTCTCAGGGTTACGGCGGGCTTTCCTTTGAATTGGTGATTTAAAGTTGTGGCAACTGGACTTACTCTCTCTTGCCATCCTTCTGTTCCGCTTGATGTTGTTGCGGTAAGATCATTTGTGGATTGTCTTTCTTGACTGTGCACCTTGACATCACAAACGTTTAAAATCACGATTGTGCTTACAAAAGTTGTCAGTATTTTCTTCCAAAGTTTTTTACTCATAAGCTCCTTTGTTTACTAGTGGTGCTGGTCTATGGCTTTTCAGTGATCATGTAATTGCTCATTTGACCGCCCTTTACTCCTCACAGGTGTGCTTGATTCATCTGAACCGTTACACATTAACACATATCTATCAGTCTCAAGTATTCTAATTGAATTTGTGCTTTCTTGGCTAACTTTTCTCTATTTTCTTTTTCCTTGACTTTTTCTTTTAAACACGCTATTTTAGCTGCTCTTACAATACTTTTTCTCTTATTAACTAATTTATCAGTCTTTGCTTACTAACTCACTCACTAGAAAACATAGCTAGATAGTGTTTTAGTCTTTTTTCTGATTTTTTTAGGCTGGATTTATCGGAGATTTTACCTAATCATTACCCAATAATTAACCTAATTTAACTGCACTTTCTGTGTTAGAACTATGCTAAATTTACTACCGTTAAGACTCAAAGTTTCCATAATTTTCTCTAGCAAAGTAAGGAATATTTAATACTTAATAGCTTAACAGTTCAGAAATTTAAATATAACTTGACAAAGCGGGTATTCTGTTGTATAGGAAGCAGCTTTTATGTATTGTCTGTACTTTTAAAATATCTCCTGAAAAGACAATATAGCCACCGTAATATTGTCGTGTCCTCCACTAGATTTGGCAAACTCAACTAAATGACGAGAGATATTAAGAGCGTCATCCTGCTCAGAGGAAAAGACTAATTTAGCCAGATTGGCTGATTTAGGTGCATAATTCCACATACCATCACTACAGAGCAGAAGATGACCTTTTAGGGGAAGTTTCAAGGTTTTGATCGAAGGAAGGTGAAAGCGCTCTGAAGTCCCTCCGACCCAACGAGTAATAGCATGAGCTTGCCGATGTTGACTAGCTTGTTCAACAGTCATTTTGCCAGAACTTACAGCCTGATTAAACCAAGAGTGATCCTTAGTTAAAAGGTAACTACCCTTCGAGGAGAGCCAATAAGCCCGACTATCCCCTAACCAGCCTAAGGTTAATTGATTATTTTGTACCAAAGCAGCTACCAGTGTAGTTGAGGGCGCTTCTGATTCTCCCTCTCTCGAAGTTAGTTTCAACTGGGAAACAGCTTGTTGAGCGCTGGTAATGGCCTCATTCATAACCTTAGAAGATGAGTTGCCTTGAAAAACCAATTCAGCAAGGGCACTGCAAGTCTTTTGAGCGGCCACTTGGGAAGCTAGTTCAGCACGCGCAGAGCTTGAAACTCCATCGCAAACCACCACAATATAAGTCTCATTGCTCAGGGACTTTAAGGACACAAAGTCTTGATTATCGGAATGTTTTAAACCCCGATCACTTACACTAGCTAAATTAAAACGCGGATTTAATTCCCAATGTTCTCTATCCACAGATCGATGACAAAAACCAAATTAAGCTGTATTAAGTTTAACCTAGTATTGTTATAGTGGATCACTTTCATTTCTCTTGAGACTGTTCATAGACTGCACGGCTAACTTGCCAAATTTGATGTTCCTTTGTTGTACATTCTTGAACATTTTTAGTCCAGTTGACCAGACCAATTTGGACGGGTTCGATCCACCCTTGAGCAAGTTTAGTTTTTAGTCTTGTCCACCATTGAGTCAGAGCATCTAGATCATTATCTGTTAAGGGTTTAGCTGCTGTCTCGGGTAAAAGACCTTTTTGGTAACTCTGAGTATAGACTATTAAAGTTTGAGCATGAACTTGTTTTAGTTCTTCTAAAAGAGGATATCGCTCGACTAATTCTTGCTGCAAGCGAGTTTTTTCTTGAATCAAATATTGAATCTTTTTCCCTAGTTGATTTAAAGGAGAAAGAACCTGTTCTTCTATTTGTAATTTTGTGCCGAGAGGATCTTGCTTTAAGATTAAACTCAAAATAGCAATAGAGGCCTTAATATCTTGAACAGGTTGCAAATTTTCTGACTGATTTACTGGATTAATCTGTTGTAAGACTACTAATTCTCTAGCGCTTATTTCTAGTGCTGCTTTATTACTAGTAATGGTATTATCAATATCTTTGATCAGTAGTTTGATTTTCTCTAAGGAGTTGAGAAGATGTTCAATTAGACGAGTTGGTGAACATTTACCCAGGGAGATAACTAAACTTTGATTAGTGAGTCTTTCAATAATTTCTTCTATGCGACTTGTTGCGCCCCAAGGTTGAATAGTTTGACGCTGAGAAACTGCCCATTGATATGTTTTCTCTAGTTCTGTAAAATAAGGCAGGACTTCATTAGCTTCATCTAAGACTGTTTTTAACTCCGAAGCAGTCATTCCGACAAATTCTAGTCTATTTAAGATAATTTTCTCTTTAACACTGTCTTTTTTTACATTGAGAGTTTTTAACTCTTCCTCAAGATGACTAATTTGAGCTATCTGGTTTTCCCAATGGGTTAGGAGTTGATTTAATTCTTCTAGAGTAAGAGCCATATTCTAAAGATGTTGCCATTTTAAGGTTGATAGTGATAAGAAGATTCCCACAAGAAAGATAAAACCAAGAGTCTAGTCCTTCCCGAATGGAGCACTAAGCGTTGCTACATCGGCTACTTGTACTTCACATTCATTGAAATGTGCGACGAGCAAATCTCTGAGTTTTAATTCAATCATTGCTTTGAATTTTTGGCTCTCCTCTATGGTATTTGGTTGAGGTTCTAATTCTAGATGGTATCCAACAATCTGGATTTGTTTGTTTTTCAAAAATCCGACCAATTTTACTGAACCACTAGCTCGCCTTTGAGAATTTTCTAGGTTAGGATTAGCCCAAATCTGTAAATAGGGGTAAATAATAATTTTGGATGTTTGCGGGCGCAATATTTGGTCAGAGAGAAGATTTCCGAAATCATCAATTGACAAGACAATATCCTCTTCTACACTCTTGGTGGAAATTGGCTCAATTCCATAAATTGCTGCATTAGAAGAAGAAATAACAGGCTTCATCAATGGGAAAAAAATCACATCATCAATGTTTTCCTGTTCTGTGAACATCATCGCTATGCGTTCTATACCTGGTCCTATTCCTGTTGTTGGAGGTATTCCATGTTCTAAAACTTCAATAAAATCATAGTCGAGCGGGTGAGACTCATCATCATCTGGGTTGTTTGAACGGTATTGAGACTTCCAACGTTCAAGAAGGGCAATGGGATCATTTTGTTCTGACCAATTATCACCACACTCGATACCTGCTATAAAAATCTCAAACCTCTCTGCATAGCTTGGATCGCTCTCCATTGGCTTAGCTAGAGGAGAAATATCCATCGGATGACCGAATACTAGGGTTGGACTAATTAAAGTTGGTTCTACTTTGATCTCAAAGGCTTTAGCTATTGCCATCCCTATACTTGGTTGTTTTTCTTTAATTTCTAGCGACTCTAGATATGTGTTAGCTTCTTCTACTGATTGGCATTTGTGAAAATCAATACCTGTTACCTCTTTGAGGGCATCAACCATTGAAATTCTCTTCCAGGGCTGCCCGAAATCTATTTTATGTCCACCTATTGTAAATTCTGTTCTACCAAAAACGTTTTCTGCCAGATACTTAAACAGATCTTCGATCAGATCCATATTGTATTCATAATTTTCATAGGCAGTCATTGTCTCTATCATGGAAAATTCAGGATGATGACTTCTGTCAATGCCTTCATTACGGAAATATCTACCAATTGTGTAAACTTTATCAAAGCCCGCCGCAATTAGTCTTTTAAGATAAAGCTCATGGGATATCGAAAGATATACATCAATATCCAAAGCATTTAGATGGGTTATGAAAGGCTTGGCCGTACCTCCTCCATATTGAATTTGTAGGACTGGTGTATTAAATTCTAAAAAACCTCGCTGGTTTAAAAATGTCCTAATGGCAAAAACCATACGAGAGACGGCTTCAAATGGCTTTTTGTGTTCAGCGTCAATAGTAGTATCTAGATAGCGTCTTCTGAGAATAGCTTCTCTGTTCTTTAAACCTTCCCATTTATCTGGAAGTGGACGCAGGGACTTGGTTAGTAAGCGCAGGGTATCTACAAAAACGGAGATCTCACCCTGTTGGGTTTTCTTGAGAGTTCCTGTAGCTTCAACAAAGTCCCCAACATCAAACAGCTTAATATGCTCATATCCCAAATTACCAACAGCAACATTTGTTGGTTGCAAAACTTGCTTGCCTAAAAATAGTTGAATCTTTCCTGTGTGGTCTTGGATATGACCAAAGGTAAGCCCTCCTTGCTTCCGCCAAGACATTAAGCGTCCTGCGACAGTGACAGTCTGACCTTCGTATTTTTCATAATCATCAATCATTAATTGAGCATAATGAGTCCGCGAACAGTCAGAAGGATATGGGTTAATGCCAAGCTCGCGCACTGCATTGAGCTTGTTTAATCGGTCATTGCGAAGTTTAACAATTGGGGGTTGATCAGACATGATTTAATTTTAAGGGTAATAGCTTACAACAACATTTTACTGACTTAGTGCTAATACATTTAAGCTACATAAAGCGATAATCTCAATCTGATATATCGCACGACTTTTATTTTCTTGTAGAGTTAGATGGATTTTTACTGGGGGTAGCATTTTTGCATCTAAGAAGTGTTCTTATCTTTATATTTTACCTTATGCTTGAAGCAACACAAAAAATAAGTAGCCCCAATACTCTTTGACTGGATGGAGTATTGGGAATTAGCACACCCTATCCCATTAGAGTTGTTTTACAGTTAGTAGTAGTTATCTCCTTGCAGATGTACAATCGTCTAATTCATGTCTATTATTTAGCTGATAACATCAAACAAATGTAACACTGCTCTGGAAATCGCCTTATTCTTTAAACAAAAATGTTTACTTATGAGAAGTGTTAATATTATTTCTTTTTTTAATAAGTACGGACTAAGTAATTCTTCTTATATTGTCTATGATGTACTTAAAACATCTGAATTTAAAGTGACAAGATTTATGATTTATCAGACTCGTTTAGAAAGAGCTATAGCCAAGATAGTTAATATTAAACAATTTCTAAACTATAGTTATTTTAAAAACCAACTCTATGATGTTAATATATTTATGGAAAGAATAGAGCCTCAATTTATACCCTTAGCCAGGATTAACTGTTTAATACCTAACCAAGAATGGATTAGAAAAGAGGATATTGCTTATTTAGGTGAAATTGATTTGATACTCTGTAAAACTCGCTATGCAGAACAGATATTCAAAAATCTAGGATATCAAGCAGAATTTACTAGTTTTACTAGTCGTGATCGTTATCAAGAATATTCAGGCAAGAATTATAATGATTTCCTTCATTTAGCAGGTAGAAGCAACCAGAAGGGGACGAAGCTATTAGTTAAAGTTTGGGAAAGTTATCCCGAATGGCCAAGGTTGACAATTATTCAAAATCAAGCAACCCCCATTAAAACTATAGCTTTAAATATTGATTATGTCCAGGGTTATCTCAAAGATAAACATCTCAAAGACTATCAAAATCAATATGGCATTCATTTATGTCCATCAGAAGCAGAAGGATTTGGACACTACATAGTAGAAGGAATGAGTTGTCAGGCAGTAATATTAACCACCAATGCACCTCCTATGAACGAATTGATTGAAGCTGAACGGGGAATATTAGTAAATTATCAACGTACTCAACCACAAGGTTTGGGAACTAATTACTATATAGATGAGTCTCTGCTCGCAGAAAAGATAAAACAAATAATGGGAATAGAAGAAAAAGCCAAAAAGAAACTAGGTCAAAATGCTAGAGATTGGTATAAGTATAATGATCGTCTATTTAAGCAGAAATTAATTGAAGTTATGAGAAATATTTAAAAATGAAAATTTTAGTTTGGGGATTGGGTTATGTAGGAACAATTACAGCAGCTTGTTTAGCTGAACTAGGACATGATGTGATTGGGGTGGAAACTAACTCAATCAAAGTAAAAGCTATTAATCAAGGAGACTGTACAATTGAAGAACCAGGACTGAAAGAGTTAATTAGAAAAGTTGTTAACCAGGGACATTTAAGAGCTACAGTAGAAGGAAGTTCTTTAGTTACTTGGGCTGATCTATCACTGATTTGTGTAGGGACACCAAGTATGGCTGATGGTCGTCCAAATTATCAGTATATCGAACAAGTAACTACTGATATTGGCTTGGGTTTAAGAGATAGTAAATCCTATCACGTTGTTGTTCTGCGTAGTACTGTTTTCCCAAGCATTAGCCGTGATTTAGTCTGTTCAAAGTTATCTGAATACTCTAATAAACAACCTATTCAAGACTTTGGTCTGGTTGTCAATCCAGAATTTATGCGAGAGGGTAATACAATAGATGACTTTTTCAATCCTCCTTATACAATAATTGGTGAGATGGATACAAGATCTGGGGATCTAGTAGAAGAACTATATCAGTATTTGCCAGGTAACATTTATCGTACATCTTTGGAAGAAGCCGAATTTTTAAAATTGGTTAATAATGCTTTTCACAGCTTAAAAATTGGCTTTGCTAATGAGATTGGTAGATTTTGCGATTCTCTTAATCTAGATAGTCATAAAATTATGGAGATGGTCTGTGCTGATACTAAACTAAATATTTCTCCTGCCTATTTAAAACCTGGTTTTGCCTTTGGAGGGTCTTGTTTACCGAAAGACTTACGTTCTTTGGAGTTTCAGGCAGATCAATTAAATGTAGAGATTCCTATAGTTAAGTCTATTTTACCTAGTAATACTTTGCATATTAAGTACAACCTAAGTAAAATAATAAGTCTTAATGTTAATCATTTAGGTGTCTTAGGTTTAAGCTTCAAAGCAGGAACTAACGATCTTAGAGAAAGTCCAGTCATTGAATTAATTCATCAACTCTCGATAGAAGGTATAAAAGTTTTTGTCTATGATCCAGAGGTAAAACTGGAAACTCTTTTAGGTGTTAATAAGGAATATATGGGGAATTTAAGGAATATGGATAATATCCTCTTATGTGAGGAAATCGAGAATGTTCTAGAAGAATGTCAAGCAATTGTTGTCACCTATTCTCATCCCCAGTTTGTACCCCTTTTAGAAAGACTTAAACAGGAAAAACCTCAAGTTAAAATTATTCAATTACAGTATCTGATAATAAGTAGTAATCTTGGCAAAAGAGAGTCTCTAGGTTAAAAAACACCCTATTGTGTATTTAAAAAACCGGAAGAATGCTTGAATAAATTGAGCAGCTAATTTGACAATAGTTCGATTAGAGTGAGAGTTAAATTTAAAGAGGTTGTAATTTAAGGTTGATAGTTGCGGGAATCTCTTCAAGACGTTGGACAGTTGAGAGTTCTATTGCTGTTAAGCTTTCCAACCAAGAAGATCCATTAGTCGAAAGAGCAGAGAAATCAGATAAAGATGAGCTAAATTGACTACAGGTATTTTCAGGTGAAACCTCTGACCCTGCTAAGTAAAAAATTACTGGTTTCTTGGAGAATGCGACAATGTATTGAGCGGCCCTAATTTCTTCCCAACCATAAGCTCTGCCTAAAAGTAAGATAACTTTTGTAGCCTCATCTTTTTCTAAAATTTCTAGCCATTGCTCAAAGGATGAACCCAATAGTCTATCTGTTCCCAAACAGACACAGAGCGACTGTCCTATATTTGCTTGAGTGAGAATTTTAGCCACTTCATCTATTAGCAGATCAAGACGACTAATAATGGCTAGAGAGCCAGGTGAGTAGTATTGGTACTCATGGGAACCCAGACAAAGTTGATTAGGAATTAAAAGACCCTGACTCCCTGAGCCTAAAATAAAAGTCCCCGTTTGTTTAGCGATTCTCAACAATTCCATCATATCTAAGGGAGGGACACCTTTAGAGAGGATAATTAATTGCTTAATCCCGCTAGCAATTGCTTCTAGGGAGGCATCTAAAACTTGATCAGGCAAAACGAAGATCAAAGAGATATCTATATGGCCCTCAATATTGAGCACCTGTTCTACTAAATCATAGATGGGAATATCTTCTAACTTTTCTCCACCAGAACTTGCGCTAACTCCGGCTACAATTGGAGTTCCATACTTGAGGAGCCTAGAGGCATAATAAGCTCCCTGTGCTGTTTTAATTCCCTGAATCAGGACTTTAGTAATGTTACTCAATTTCATGTAATTTTCTAGTTAATCTTAGAAGAATGAGCAATAACACAGGAGACTGTTTCTGCAAGACTTTCGGTACGGTAGACATCTTTGAGCCGCTCTAGTATGGGTAGCGGTTGACTCGAACCAACTAAACGTAAGATCAAAGGGGTAGTCAGTGAACTGAGGGAATCTGAGCGAGTAGGACGCGGTGGGGAACTTCTAGCAGTTTCTCTGAGCATACGTTCTTGGCCTGCTGGCATCTCTGAATACTGACGATAGGAGAAGAGCAAAGATTTTTCAATTAAGGCAGTGAGTAAAGTTTCAATCCTCTCAGGACTGTCAATCATATTCAAAATAATTACTTTAATTCCCTCTAAGTTTCTCATCTGGTGGAGTGCACATTCCCAAGATTCTACAGAGATAACATCTTCGACAATTAAACAGGCTTTGACTTTTTCGCCTTGCCAAGCTAACGCATCAAGAGTTGCTAAAGCTACCCCTCGACTATTAGAAATAATACCTACATTCCCGCACTGTTCAATGCGAGTTAACCATTTAGTCGTGGGAAGAACTTGGGGAAACTCTTGATGACGGTGCAAAGCATGATCATTGACCGTAACTTTACCATCTAAAGCCATAACTTCGCCGCTGCTGCTAACCCCTAGAGGATTGATTTCTACTAAATCTAGATCTTTTTCTCTAAACAGCTTGTACATCTTTTCTAAAATATCTGTTACAGAAATGATCAGAGAGCCTTCTAGTCCCATGGACACAGCTAAACGACGTGCATAAAAGGGCGAAAAGTCTCCTGTAATAGGTACTCTCTGTAGATGCTTGAGCAAATTATCCATCTCTATTCCTCCATATCTAGAGCCTAAGAGAACTGGAGCTTGCAACTGATAGTCTAAGAGAACTGCTAAAAAAATCTCTTCTGTGGCTTGATAATGTGCCTCTGCTAAAAGCACCATAGGATATTCCCCACTAATTGGCAGGTTAAAAATCATCCTAGCCACAGCAATAGCATCAATAGTATTATTTACAAAGCGGATGCCGCCTGCTTTACCTCTTCCACCGGAGGCTACTTGAGATTTTAGGACAACGGGATAAGGAATCTGTAAATGTTTAAGTTCAGTCGGATCAGAGATTGGTTGTGAGGGTAGAATTGGTATTCCAACCTGTTCAAAAAGTTCTTTGGCCTGGTATTCAAGTAAGTCCATCTTAAAATAAGGGGATAAGTTTCAATCCCTAATTAGGGATTATTGGAACTTACTAACAGCAGATCTGCTAGAATCCGCACCCGTGAACACTTTAACATATTAATGTTAAAAACACCAAATGCTTGAGCTTAATACTATTGATATGGTCTTATATCTTCTGATGAGCTAAGCTTGCCTTAATACCTTTAAGATTAAGCTAATTCCTTTTTTGTGTCCGATATCTTCTTAGTCAGTTAATCCATGTCTATTTTTTCTGAACTTGCCATCATTTTTCTGTTAACCATTTTGAACGGCCTTTTTGTTGTTTCTGAGCTAGCTGTCATTTCAGCGAGTAAGATTCGTCTAGAACAAATGGCTGTGCAAGGTGATCGCCAAGCTCAAGCTGCGCTGGATTTGGCCAGAGACCCTAATCGAATGCTTTCTACAGTCCAAATAGGGATTACTTTGACGGGTATTTTTGTCGGTGCTTATGGTGGGGCGCAAGTAACAGAACGTTTGACTGCTATCTTGGACAAGATTCCTCTAGTAGCAGCTCAAAGTCAGACTATTTCTTTTACGGTTACAGTCCTAAGTATCACTTATCTTTCTTTGATTATTGGCGAGCTTGTCCCGAAAAGACTGGCTCTTAACTATCCTGATAAAATAGCCTGTCTGGTGGCTTTTCCTTTAGGTACTCTAGCTAACTTAGCTTCTCCGGTACTTCCTCTTTTAAGTTTCTCAACTAACTTGATTTTACGTCTACTGGGTATGAGAACAACTCATAGTGAACCCCTAGTCACAGAAGAGGAAATTAGGGTAATGCTGCAACAGGGTACCGAAGCTGGTATGTTTGAGGAAGCTGAGCAGGATATGGTCGAACAGGTCTTAGAGTTGGATAATCGTCGTGTTAGTAGCTTAATGACGGTACGTCCTGATATTGTTTGGCTTGATTTAGAAGATTCGGATCAATTTAATCGTCAGAAAATTATTACTAATGGTTATAGTCGCTATCCTGTCTGTCAGGGGAGACTTGATGAAGTTTTAGGCGTTGTTTATGTAACGGACTTATTGACAGCTTGTTTCTCTAATGCTCCTTTTGATTTAGCTTCTAGTCTCAGACAGCCTATTTTTGTACCTGAAAGTACTAGGGGTCTGAAGATGTTGGAGTTATTTAAGCAGCAAAGTGGTAATCATATTGCTTTAATTGTCGATGAATATGGGGTCATTCAAGGTATTGTTACTCTCAATGATATTCTAGAGGCTATTATTGGCTCCTTACCAAGTGTTGATGAGGATGATCCGCCTGGTTTTGTGCAACGTGAAGATGGTTCTTGGCTTGTCGATGGAACTTTATTAATTGAAGATCTCAAGGAGTTATTTAATCTAGAAGAACTTCCAGGAGAAAAACAAGGCAATTATCATACTTTAGGTGGTTTTATTATTACTCATTCAGGGAAAATTCCCGTAGCTGCTGATTATTTTATCTGGGACAATCATCGATTTGAAGTAGTTGATATGGACGGCAATAGAATTGATAAGGTCTTAGTTGTTCCTTTAGCACCACCAGAAACTCAGCTAGAACAATAAGTTTAAATCAGGCTCTTTTTCTGCTAAATATTTATTAACAGAGTTTAAAGAGATTGCTTGTAAAAGTGACTTTTTTGCCTCCTCAATTTTACCTATTTTAGCTAGACAACAGGCTAAATTATACCAAGCATATTCATCTTCTGGTTCTAAGTTAATAGCTTGCTGATAGTGAGATGCAGCTTTTTTATCTTGCTTTAAATAGCGGTAGCAATCAGCCTGTTTATAATGGGCATAAAAGGAATCAGAATGATTTTCAAGTGCTCGTTGATAACTGATAATTGCTGCTTGATAATCACCTAAATTGCGTAAACAATCTCCCCTTCTATACCAGGCCCAGTAGTCATCAGAACGAAACTTACAAGCTCGATCATAGCTTTCTATAGCTTGATGATATTGCTTGAGATGTCTCCAGGCATCTCCTAGACGAAAGTTGACCCAATAGTCATTAGGTCGTAGGGAACGGGCCATCTCAAAGCTGACTATCGCTTCTGGAAAAAGCCCTAATTCTTCTGCTAAAAGATAGCCCCGATGATACCAGGCCCAGTAATTTTCTGGTTCTAATTGACTAGCTTTAGTATAACTTTCTATAGCTTCCTGGTAACGCCCCAATTCATCTAAAATACTCGCTTGATGGTACCAAGACCAATAATCTTGAGGTTTGGCTTGTAAGGCTTGTTGATAACAAGTTAAAGCTTCTTCTAAATTATCTTCCTTTTCATGCCATCTGCCTTGCTGATACCAATACCAATAGTCATCATCAGCAGAAGGTTCACAGTCATCTCTTTCGATGGAGAAATTATTTATTCCTTGTTTTATGTAGAGTCTTGTAAGCCTAGCCATTTTTGCCATAAGTCAGGACGACGTTGTTTAGTTCTTTTAAGTTGTTCTTGATAGCGCCATTTCTCGATTTCTTGATGATTTCCAGATCGTAATACTAATGGTACTTCCCACCCTCTAAAAACTGACGGACGAGTATATTGAGGATAATCTAAAAGACCATCTGAGAAACTTTCTGCTTTGAGAGACTCTTCTTTACCGACAGTCCCTGGTAACAATCTGACAAGACCATTAATTATAGCTAAAGCAGGAATTTCCCCGCAAGTTAAAACAAAATCACCTAAAGATACTTCTTTGGTCACTAAGTTACCCACTCTTTCATCAATACCCTCATAATGGCCACAAATAATAATAGTTTGTTCTGCATTGTTAACTATTTCTTGCAGCATTGGTTGATTAAGTGGTTCACCTTGGGGGGTCATCAAGAGTATTTCTCGCTGATTAAAGTGCGGAAGAGACTCAACGGCTGCAAAAATGGGTTCGGGTTTGAGTAACATACCCACTCCTCCCCCATATGGTTCATCATCGACTCGTCTATGT
Source organism: Chroococcales cyanobacterium PMM_0086 (assembly GCA_949127655.1). Taxonomy (GTDB): domain Bacteria; phylum Cyanobacteriota; class Cyanobacteriia; order Cyanobacteriales; family Microcystaceae; genus CAISPN01. The sequence continues at coordinate 20,329 of CASBQB010000345.1, forward strand.
TTGTCTTGAGCAAAGTCTCTAGGATTAACTAGGTTAACTTGGGCAATACCTTTAGCTAAGGCTTTACCTAAAAGTCCACTAGCTAAGGCTGAAGTGAAAAAATCTGGAAAGAGGGTGATAACATCTAAACGCACTTTAAGAATGAGACTATAACTTTATATCTATTTTATCTTACTCTTGGGTGATGACGTTCTAGAGCTAATTGGATCAGTTGATGGACAAGTTGGGGAAAGTCTATTCCACTGACTGCCCATAATTGAGGGTACATACTAAAGGCTGTAAAACCAGGTAAAGTGTTAATTTCATTAATTAACAGTTCACCTGTCGACTCTATATAGAAAAAGTCTACTCTCGCTAGTCCTGCCCCGTCAATGGCTTTGAAGGCTATTAAAGACATTGCCTGTATTTTCTGGGCAATCTGGGCGGGTATTTGAGCGGGTATGTGCATCTGTGAGCGACCTTCTGTATATTTGGTCTCGTAGTCGTAAAAGTCGCTTTGATGGCTGATTTCTCCTACTACGGAAGCTTTAGCCTGTTCATTGCCTAGAACAGCGCATTCTATCTCTCTAATACCCTTTATGCCTGCTTCGACTATAATTCTACGATCATAACTAATTGCCTGCTCTAAGGCTTTAATTAGTTCTGGCTGTGAACGGGCTTTAGATATGCCCACAGATGAACCTAGGTTAGCAGGTTTAACAAAACAGGGAAAGCCTAGCTCCAATTCTATTTCTTGGGAGATCTTAGATAGGTTTGAGCAGATCTCTTCTCTGGTCACTGTTTTATATTTGACCTGCGGTAAGTTAGCTTGATTAAATGCTGCCTTCATGGCTATTTTATCCATAGCTAAGGCTGAACCTAAAACCCCACTTCCTACATATGGTACCTGCATCACGGTTAGTAGTCCTTGTATGGTTCCATCTTCTCCATTGGGACCGTGTAGGATCGGTACCCAGACTTCTATCTCTTCTACTTCTGCGGGAAATTGCCAGATATTGCCCTCTTTTTCTGGCTGTTTCTGGTTTTTTTCTAAAATATCTCTAGCTATCTCCTCGCCTCTCCATAGCCCATTTTTTTGTATATATATTGGTGTTACTTCGTATCTGGGTTGGTTTTCTCCACTGTTTAAAGCTTTATATACTGCTCTTGCTGATTGTCTTGAGACTTCGTGCTCACCAGAACGCCCTCCAAAGAGTAGGCCTACTCTCATCTTTTTCCTCTTTCTTTTTACTTCAAAGCGAATTATAAATCAATTAAAGACCCGATAACAGCAGGGAACAGATTAAAGATGGATGACAATTTTAAAGTCTTTAAGCTTTGGGGAATAGATCAAATACTTTGAAGATGATTGTTACAACTCCTATACCCAAAGTGATAATACCAACACCCAAAGTGAGAATTAGACCTATTACCCCTTTATATAAGCCGGAGACATCGTTTTTAGTTTCTTTTAGTTCTGTCTTTATTTCCTTGACATCTTCTTTAATATTCTGAATCTCTACAGCTAAAATCTCTACCTTACCCTCTAGTCTGGCTTGATTAACTTCTATACCAGTTAAACGCTGATTCGTAGTCTCAATGAACTTATTTAAAGTTCCTTTCAACTCATCTATAGCCTTAAGTAATAAGGTCTCAGTTTCTATGGTCATGTTAGGATACTCTCAGTAATTGTTTATGTTGAAAATCTCTTAGTTCTCAATTTTATTATATTAAAGGTGTGTGACAATTTTAGAGTCTTTAAGCTTTGGGAAATAGATCAAATACTTTGAAGATAATTGTTACGACTACTATACCCAGAAGTGTTGAATGTTAGAAAACTTTAAAGAAGATATACCTCTAATCGGTTAAACTAGAGGTATATTTTTCTAAAATAATATTAGTTTAATGATATTTAATTTACCTCGACTTGTCAAGAAGTTTCTTAAAAAACTCCCCAAAAATGACTATCCAGTTCTCAATACATTTTTATTTGTTTCTTGTTGGTTAAACTTTGCTCTTGATCCAAGTGTATCAAGTATGAGAGATTTGTTTGAGCAGTTGAACTTACAAGGTATTAAGGTAGACATAAGTACTTTTTCCAAAGCTAGTAAAAAACGAGATATAGAGGTTTTTGAAAAGTTATTTAATTCAATTTCTCAAGAGTTAAGAGAAAAAAATAAACTTTCAGATAAAAAACTAGCAATATTTCCATAAGAATTCAACAACAATTATCTTAACAAGTAAGCTTTTATGGGAGCAAAATATTCACCAAGTTAAATTATTTAGTGGATTAAATACATTAAATTCAGAACCTAGTGGAATAGTAATACATTTTGGACAAGGACATGATAGTAAATATGGGAACGAAACAATAGAAGCAACGCCAGAGAATGGTGTTGCAGTAATGGATAGGGGGTTTGCTAGTTTAGCCAGAATAGCGCTGCTTTTAAAAGATGAGAAGAGATTTTTCGTTTTAAGAATTAAAAATAATTATCAACTTGAAATGTTAGAAAATGGAAAGTTTATTGTCGCAACAAAAAAAGATAGAGTTGAAGTAAGAGTAGTAAATTTTTGTGACTTAGAAACCAAAACAGAATATCGTTTAGTAACTAATTTACCTGACTCAAAAACTGATTTAACAGAAGCAGTAAGTAATGATGAAATTGGGGAAATATATCGTCAAAGATGGGCGATAGAGTTATTGTGGAAATTTTTAAAGATGCACCTAAAATTGGATACAATTATAACAAAAAATACTAACGGAATTACGATTCAAATCTATGCAAGTTTAATTGCTTATATGTTGTTACAATTACTGGAAATACCTAAAGAATTTGGACAAAAAGCTCTTAATAAATTACGTTTTCTTCTAGCTTTTATGTGGGCGTAGCCGCCCGTAGGGTAAGAACAAAAAAGTTTTGTTCACTGGTTTTATAACTTAGCTTTTCTAAGCTAAAATGACAACTTAAAAGTACTTTGTATTCTTAAATGTAAAGTTTTATTACTAGATTCAACACTTCTGTACTATACCCAGAAGTGAGAATACCAATAACCAAAGTGACAATTAACCCGATTACCCGTTTATATAAGCCAGAGACATCGTTTTTAGTTTCTTTTAGTTCAGACTTAACTTCCCTAAAATTTTCTTCTGTTTCAGCTTTAAATGTGCTTAAATCAGCTTTTAGTTCATCTTGTCCTTTTTGAAGATTCTCAATTTTTACATCAAGGGTGTCAATCAGAAGTGTTGAACGATTAAAATTTTATAAATAAAATGCCCCTAATTATGTAAAATAGGAGCAAATAATTTTTAAAATAGTTAGTCTAATGGTAGTAAGTTTACGCAGACTTGTCAAGAGATTTATTGGACATCTTCCCCGGAACGATTATCCAGCACTTAATACTTTTTTATTTGTTTCATGTTGGTTAAATTTTGCTCTTGATTCTGGAGTATCAAGTATGA